>DATFVJ010000185.1:0-17391 GCA_035260365.1 Streptosporangiaceae bacterium | reverse complement strand
GGTCTCGTGCTTCTTGGCGAACTCGGTCTCGACGGGCGGCTGCGGCCGGTGCGGGGCGTGCTGCCCGCCACGGCGAGCGCGGCCGGGGCTGGCTTCACCACCGTGGCCGTGCCGCAGGCGAACGCGCATGAGGCCGCGCTGATGCCCGGTGTCCGGGTCCTTGCCGTTCCCTCGCTCACGGCCCTGCTCACCCACCTGCGGGCAGAGCATCCGCCAGCGGGAACCGCGCCGGTGGAGGTCATCGAGGGCGGAGTGCTGCCCGGACCGGTGGACGGGTTCGCCTGGCCCGGCGAGCGCGCGGCCGCCGGGCCTGAGCCGTACGCGGTCGCCGGGCCTGAGCCGTACGCGGTCACCGGGCCTGAGCCGCGCGCGGTCGCCGGGCCTGATGAACGCGCATCCGCAGGGGGCGACGGCCGTGCCGCACCGGGGGATCCGAACGCCATCGACCTGGCCGACGTGCTGGGCCAGCCGGTCGCGCGGCGGGCCGTCGAGATCTGCGCGGCCGGCGGCCACCACCTGGCCATGCTCGGGCCGCCCGGTGCGGGAAAGACCATGCTCGCCGAAAGGCTTCCGACGATCCTGCCCCGCCTGGATCTGACCGCCTCGCTCGAGGTGACGTCCATCTACTCGGTGGCCGGGGCCCTGCCACCGGGCCGCCCGCTGGTCACGGAGCCGCCGTTCTGCGGGCCGCATCACACCGCGACCAAGGCGGCGATCGTCGGCGGCGGCAGCGGGATCATCCGGCCGGGCGCGGTGTCACTGGCCCACCTCGGTGTGCTGTTCCTCGACGAAGCGCCCGAATTCAGCCGCGACGTGCTCGACGCGCTGCGCCAGCCGCTGGAATCAGGCGAGGTCGTCGTCGCGCGGTCCGGGCTGACGGCCCGCTTTCCCGCTCGTTTCACGCTCGTACTTGCCGCCAACCCGTGCCCATGCGCACGCGCGGCCGGTTCGCGTGCGGCGTGCACCTGCACGCCCATGGCCAGGCGCAGGTACCTGGGCCGGCTGTCCGGTCCGCTGCTCGACCGGATCGACGTCAAGGTGGAACTCCTCCCGGTCGGCCGGGCCGAGCTGCTGAGCGACCGGCGATTCGCAGAAACCAGCGCGACCGTAGCCAAACGCGTCGAGCTGGCGCGTGAACGCGTGGCCTTCCGCCTGGCCGGTACGCCCTGGCGGCTCAACGCGCAGATCCCAGGCAGCGAGCTGCGCCGCAGGTTCCCGCCCGCGTCCGGAGCCCTCGCCCGGCTCGAGCGCGCCATGGAGCTTGGCCAGATCAGCGCGCGCGGGGTCGACCGGGTGTTACGGGTTTCCTGGACGCTGGCTGATCTGGCCGGCAAGGTGCGCCCCACCGCGGAGGAGACGGGATATGCGCTGAGTCTGTGGCTCGGGGTGACGCAGTGAACCGCGCAACCGACGCGGAGCGTCTGGCCCGCGCCACGCTGACCTATCTCGCCGAGCCCGGCGACAAGGTCGCCGGGGCTCTGCTGCGAACCTGCGGCGCCGAGGCGCTCGTCGCCGCGATCAGGGCCGGCGGTGGTGCGCCGCAAGCGATCGCGGCGGAGTACGCGGACCAGTCAGGGACAGCAGGGACAGCAAAGGTAATGGAGGCAATGGGGACAGCAGAGGTAGTAGGGATAACAGGGGTAGCGAGGGCAATGGGGACAGCGGGGACAGCGGGGATCGGCCGGTCGATGCGGAACTGGCGCGCACGGCTGGCCGAGATACCTGGCGAACGCGACCTCAGCGAGGCCGAGCTCGCCGGGATCCGCGTCGTCTGCCCTGGTGACCCGGAGTGGCCGACGCAGCTCGACGTGCTTGGTGATGCCCGGCCGTACGCCCTGTGGCTGCGTGGCCGCGCGGACCTGCGGCACAGTTGCTTACGGTCGGTGTCGATCGTCGGCGCCCGCGCCGCGACCGCCTACGGCTCGCACGTGTCTGCGGAACTGGCTGCAGGCCTGGCCGGCCGTGGCTGGGCGGTCATCTCTGGTGGCGCGTACGGGATCGACGGATGCGCGCATCGCGGGGCGCTCGCCGCCGAGGGGATCACCGTCGCCGTCCTGGCGTGCGGGGTCGACAATCCATATCCGCACGGGAATCACGAGTTGTTCGCGGCCATTGCCGCGCAGGGCCTGCTGGTCAGCGAATGGCCGCCCGGGCGCAACCCGACCAGGGCAAGGTTTCTGGCCAGGAACCGGGTGATAGCCGCGTTGAGCCGGGGCACGGTCGTGGTCGAGGCACGCCGCCGCAGTGGCGCGCTGAGCACCGCCAGGCACGCGAGGGACCTGTGCCGGCCGGTGATGGCGGTGCCGGGGCCCGTCACGTCCGATTCCTCCGCGGGCTGCCACTGGATCATGCGCGAGTGGGGTGCTGTGTGCGTGACGAGCCCCGACGACGTGCTCGAACACGTGGCGGTGATAGGTGAGCACCTCATCGTGCCCGGCCCCGTGCTCGGGTCTGCCGAACTCGATCCGGTGACGGCACGCGTCCTCGAGGCGGTTCCCATGCGGGGCGGCGCGGGTCCCGCGACGATCGCGGTTTCGGCGGGCGTGGCCCTCGATACGACGTTGAGCTGCCTGGGCCTGCTTGCGGCTGGTGGCTTCGTGGCACGTGGGCCGCGTGGGTGGCGGCTCGCCCGTTAGGCCGAGACACGGCCTTGGACGGTGCTTGACTGCGGTGCCGCCGGGGCGCACGGTGGCCCCTGTGAGCTTTACCCGACCGGCCCCCCAGCAGGAGACCGAGCCGCTCCCGGCGAGCTTCGAGCAGTGCCTGGCGGCTTTCGAGCTGTTCCTTGCGGCAGAGCGCGCGCTGTCCGCTCACACGGTACGGGCCTACCTGGGTGACGCCAGGTCTCTGCTCGAGCACGCGTGGCACTCGGGCGCCGATGGGCCCGCCGATGTTGGCGTGGAAGTCGTCCGCGGCTGGCTGGCTCGGCAGCACGCCAGCGGGCTCGCGCGGTCGACGCTGGCGCGGCGCGGCGCGGCGGCGCGGACCTTCACCGCGTACGCGTACCGGCGCGGCTGGCTCACCTCCGACCCGGGTCCGCTGCTCGGGACACCGAAGTCCCGGCGCGCGCTTCCGCAGGTGGCCGTGGCAGGCGACATGGCGGCCATGCTCGACCAGATGGGCGCGCACGCTGGGGACTCGGCGTCCGGGTTGAGGGACGCGGCGGTACTCGAACTGCTCTACGCCACCGGCATCCGGGTCGGTGAGCTGTGCGGGCTCGACCTGCCTGACGTCGATCGGCAGCGCGGGACGATCCGGGTACTCGGCAAACGAGCGAAGCAACGCACGGTGCCCGTCGGGATTCCCGCGCTGCGCGCGGTCGATCGCTGGTGCCTGGCTGGCCGGCCGCTGCTGGCCAACAGCCGCAGCGGGCGCGCCCTGCTGCTCGGGACCCGCGGCGCCCGTCTGGACCCGCGGGTGGCGCGCCGCATCGTGTACGCCGCGCTCATCGCGGCGGACTCTCCGCGTACGGGCCCCCACGGGCTGCGTCACGCGGCCGCGACCCACCTGCTCGAAGGGGGCGCGGACCTGCGGAGCGTTCAGGAGATACTGGGCCACGCATCACTGGCCACGACGCAGATCTATACCCATGTGTCGCCCGAGCGGCTGATCGGAAGTTA
Organism: Streptosporangiaceae bacterium; assembly: GCA_035260365.1. Classification (GTDB taxonomy): domain Bacteria; phylum Actinomycetota; class Actinomycetes; order Streptosporangiales; family Streptosporangiaceae; genus DATFVJ01. The sequence continues at coordinate 13,771 of DATFVJ010000185.1, read as the reverse complement.
CCGGCAGGCACATCCCCGGGCGTAGGACATAGCGCCCACCGCCCCGGGATCAGGCCCCGGATCACGGCCCTGATCAGGCCGCGGCGGGGCTGCGGCCGGGCAGTGCCGGGCCAGCCGACGGGCCAGCGGTACGACCCGGTAGACTGGCTACCGGCCTCAAGTGGCCCAATTCGCGCGCCCGCCCGCTGCCGCTCCCGCGTGGACCGGTACGTCGGGACGCACCTCTCGGTCCGTCAGTGTCAAGGCAGATTCTGACGGCAGGTGCGCACGGGCGCCAGGAGGAACCGGGACGCGGCCGCGCCGAACTGGCGCGCCGCACGAGAGAAAGGGACTACGGGCATGGCACCCGTCGTCACCATGCGGCAGCTGCTCGAGAGCGGCGTTCATTTTGGTCACCAGACTCGCCGCTGGAACCCGAAGATGAAGCGCTTCATCTTCGCCGAGCGCAACGGCATCTACATCATCGATCTACAGCAGTCGCTCGAATACATCGACACCGCGTACGAATTCATCAAGGAGACCGTCGCGCACGGCGGCACGGTGCTGTTCGTCGGCACCAAGAAGCAGGCGCAGGAGGCGATCGCCGAGCAGGCGCGCCGCGTGGGGAATCCCTACGTCAACCAGCGCTGGCTCGGCGGCATGCTCACGAACTTCTCCACGGTCTTCAAGCGGCTGCAGCGGCTCAAGGAGCTCGAGGAGATCGACTTCGACGACGTCGCGGGCTCCGGCATGACCAAGAAGGAACTGCTGCACCTCAAGCGTGAACGCGACAAGCTCGACCGTACGCTCGGGGGCATCCGTGACATGTCGCGCGTGCCGAGTGCCGTCTGGGTTGTCGACACGAAGAAGGAGCACATCGCCGTCAGTGAGGCCCGCAAGCTCGGCATCCCCGTGGTGGCGATCCTGGACACCAACTGTGATCCGGACGAGGTCACCTATCCGATCCCCGGGAATGACGATGCGATCCGGAGCGTTGCGCTACTGACACGGGTGGTGGCGGACGCGGTAGCCGATGGCTTGATCGCGCGCGCCGGAGCGGCGGTGGGCGAGGAGAAACCGGCTGCCGACGTGACCGGTGCCGGAATCGGCGTCGAGGAGCCACTGGCCGAATGGGAACGGGAACTGCTCGAAGGCGCCCCGCCCGAGGGCGGGGAGGTTTCCGCCACGGCCGCGGAAAGTGACACCGGTGCCGCGGAGGGCGACGGCAGCGCTGGCAGCGCTCCTGACGCGGTGGGCACCGCGGCCGGCGCTGGCACCTCGACGGCAGCGACCGCAGCGCCGACAGCGACCGCAGCGACGGCGGCAACGAGCGGTGACGCCGCGGGCGAAGGCACCGGGGATTCGGTGGATGCAAGCGCGGGGGAAGCCGGTGACGCAGCGGAGACCGGCGAGCAAGCTCCCACGGCGGAGGCGGCGGGCGGAACCGACGCCTAGGGTGTGTCCCAGAGATCTACGGGACATGCCCTCAGGGCGCACAGGCCCGGGCGGGGACCGTGAGCCGGCCTGCGGCCACGGAACCCGGCGGACGGCACGACGGTGGCATGAGCCGGTCAGGCGGGGAATGGCGCGGGCGCGGGCCGCGGCGGCTACCGTGCCTGCCCGGCCCGCACGGCCGGCTGTCCGTGGGTCGCAAGCGGGGCACGGCCAGGCCGGGCTGCAGGGCGCCACGGTGCGCGGATCGCTCGCGCCCGGCCGCGAGCCCACCGCCGGGCCGCCGGCGCGAACGAGTAACGGAGATGTCCGGGCAGACATCTCCAGACGAGATTTAGACGAGATATCGAAAGGCCGAAAATGGTGAACGTCACGGCCGCGGATGTCAAGCGGCTCCGCGAGCTGACCGGCGCCGGAATGATGGACTGCAAGAAGTGCCTCGAAGAGGCCGCCGGTAATATCGACAAGGCGGTTGAGCTACTGCGCCTCAAGGGCGCGAAGGACGTGACCAAGCGCGCACAGCGGGTCGCGGCGAACGGCCTGGTGGCGGCCGAGGTGGTGGGCACAAGCACGGGCGTGCTGCTCGAGCTGAACTGCGAGACGGACTTCGTCGCGAAGAACGAGAGCTTCCAGAAGGCGGCGGCGGACATCCTCGCCACGGCCGTCCGTACCGGTGTGTCGGACCGGCTCGCGCTGCTCGGCACGGAGATCACGCCAGGCGTCACGGTTCAGCAGCGCATCGAGGAAGCAAGCGTCACGATCAAGGAGAAGGTCGAACTAGGCCGGTTTGCGAGGCTCCAGGGCGGATATATCGCAAGCTATCTCCACAGGTCAGATCCCTCGCTCCCCCCGGCGGTCGGCGTGCTCGTACAACTCGGCACCGAGAACGCTCAGCTGGCGAAGGATGTCGCACAGCAGGTGGCCGCGATGCGGCCGTCCTACGTGAGCGAGGGGGACGTTCCAGCGGACGTGCTGGAGAAGGAGCGCCGCATCGCGGAGCAGATCACCCGGGACGAAGGCAAGCCGGAGCGGACGATCCAGACGATCGTCGAAGGCCGGTTGAAGGCATTTTTCAAGGACGTGGTCCTCGTCGATCAGGCGTACGTCAAGGATCCGAAGAAGACGATCAGCCAGCTGCTCGCCGAAACCGGAGCGACCGTGCGGAGCTTCGTCCGATTCAAGATTGGCGAGGCCTGATACCCGGCTACACCCAGGACGTGAACGGCGAGGCGCAAGCGGCGCGCCAGGAGAGGGAAGCCATGGCCGTGCAGGAGAGCGACACGACGATCCCCGGCCCGGTCTGTTCGCCCGGACCGGCTCCCAACGAAGGCCCGGCGTCTTACCAAGCGGAGCCGGCCCCCACCGGACCGGCTCCCACCGAAGGCCTGGAACCAACCGGCCCGGCACACGCTGGGCCGGTGCAAAGCCAGGGGCAGGTGCCCTTCCTTGGCCGGGACCGTCCCCCGGCCTCAGGGCCTGCGCTGTTCCCGCGGTCGGCCGACATCCAGACCGCGGGTGCACCGCACCAGGTGGCGTCCGGCGATCACCGGAACTGGCGGCGGGTGGTGCTCAAGCTGTCCGGCGAGGCATTCGCCGGCGATCAGCCCATCGGCATCGACCCCGACGTCGTCATCCACATCGCTGAGGAGATCGCCGCCGCCGTACGCGAAGGTGTGCAGGTCGCGGCCGTGGTCGGCGGCGGAAACATGTTCCGCGGCGAGGTGCTGTCCGAGCGGGGCATCGACCGCGCCCGCGCGGACTACATGGGCATGCTGGGCACGGTGATCAACTGCCTGGCCCTGCAGGACGTGCTCGAAAAGCTCGGCATCGACACCCGCGTCCAGACCGCGATCACGATGGGGCAGGTGGCCGAGCCTTACATCCCGCGCCGGGCCATCCGCCACCTGGAAAAGGGGCGCGTGGTGATCTTCGGGGCTGGCCTCGGCGCCCCGTTCTTTTCCACCGACACCTGCGCGGCTCAGCGCGCTCTGGAGATACGGGCCGGCGCGGTGCTCAAGGGAACCCAGGTCGACGGCATCTACGACTCGGATCCGCGGAAGAATCCTGACGCGGTCCGCTACGAGCGCCTCGACTATGGCGAGATGCTCACCAGAGGGCTGAAGGTGATCGACGCCACCGCGGTGAGCCTGTGCCGCGACAACGGGCTGCCGATCGTCGTTTTCTCCCTGATGGGAAAAGGGAACATCGTCCGCGCGGTACGGGGCGAGAAGATCGGCACGCTGGTCTGCCCGGCCAGTGCGTAGCCTGGCCGCAGCGCCACCCTGGTACCGTGCGCAGCAGACAGGGACAGGGGACGATGGGTGCGAGCCGTAGGAGGCGGCCGGCCGGCTTCGGCAGGCCGGGTTATCCAGTAGCCTCCTGGCAGCGGGATCACGACGCACAGGAGCCGCAGTGATTGACGAGACCCTCCTCGAAGCCGAGGAGAAGATGGAAAAGGCGGTCGCGGTCGCCAAGGAGGACTTCGCCGGAATCCGGACGGGACGCGCGCATCCGGCCATGTTCAGCAAGATCACGGCCGAGTACTACGGCACGCAGACCCCGGTCAACCAGCTTGCCTCCTTCCACATGCCCGAACCGCGCATGGTCGTGGTGCAGCCGTTCGACAAGTCATCGCTTGCGGCGATCGAGAAGGCAATCCGCAACAGCGATCTTGGCGTGAACCCGTCGAACGACGGCACGGTGATCCGCGTGGTCTTCCCCGAGCTGTCCGAGGAGCGGCGCAGGGAGTACATCAAGATCGCCCGGCACAAGGCGGAGGACAGCCGGGTCTCGATCCGCAACATCCGCCGCCACGCCAAGGATGCGCTCGACAAACTCGTCAAGAACGGTGACGCGGGCGAGGACGAGGGCCGCCGGGCGGAGCGTGAGCTCGGCGAACTCACGCACACCTACGTCACACAAGTGGATGAGCTGCTCAAACACAAGGAATCCGAGCTTCTCGAGGTCTAGTTGGACCTCGATGACCCGCCAGAAGACGCGGCCGGCGGCCGGGAGCGCAGGCGGGTCCGCACCGGCCGCAACCTGCCCGTCGCGATCGGGGTCGGCCTTGTCCTCGGCGGCGCCGTGTTCCTCACGCTGTACACGGTCAAGGCGACGTTCCTTGTGTACATGGCGGTCGCGGTCGGGATCGCTGGCTGGGAGCTGAATCGCGCCCTCGCGGTCAGGGGCATCCGGATAGCGCTGCCCCCGCTGGTCTGCGGGTGCGCGGCCATCTGGACGTCCGCCTACTGGCTCGGCACCCGCGCCGCGCTCGCCGCCGTCGCACTGACGACGATCGCCGTGATCGCCTGGCGGCTGCCCGGTGGTTCCGCCGGCTACCTGCGGGACATGACCGCGAGCGTCTTCGTGCTCGTCTACCTGCCGCTCATGACCGTCTTCGCGGTGCTGATACTCGCCTCGCATGACGGCGCCGACCGGGTGCTCGTGTTCGTGGCGGTCACGATCTGCAGCGACGTCGGCGGGTACTTCGCCGGGATCCTGTTCGGGCGCCACCCGCTCGTGCCCGCGATCAGCCCCAAGAAGACGTGGGAAGGGCTGGCGGGCTCCCTGGTTGCCTGCGTGGTCGCCGGCGGCGTGCTCGTGCCCGTCCTGCTCCGCGGGCAGGTGTGGCAGGGCGTGGTCCTCGGCGTCGGCGCGGTCGCGGCGGCGACGCTCGGCGACCTCGTCGAGTCCATGATCAAGCGGGATCTGGAGATCAAGGACATGGGCAGTCTGCTGCCCGGCCACGGCGGCCTGCTCGACCGGCTCGACTCGCTGCTGATCAACGCGCCCGTCGCGTGGCTACTGCTCGCGATCTTCGTGCCCGCCGGGGCCCGCTGATCTATCCTGAACGGCTGCCGCGGATGCGGCATCCATTGGTGCGGGGGGATCCCGGGGGGTCGCCCCCCGGGGCAGCACGGCCTGAACGGCTGCCGCGGATGCGGCATCCATTGGTGCGGGGGGATCCCGTGGGGTGGAGCCCCCCGGGGCAGCACAGCTTCGCAGGGCCAGATAGGCGCGCCACGCGTGAGCCGTTAAGGATCCTAGTGGGACCGCACCGGCGCGGGCTAAACGGCTGCGCCGAACCCGTCCGCGCGGGATGTGTTTGTTTCCACGTTGTGAGGGGACAACCCCGGCAAATCAGCGCGCGGCTGATGGAATGCCGCGGCTGGGCCAGGATGGAGCAAAGAGCGATGCGCTTGCGCGGAAGTTTCAGCCTTCTTGTGCTGATTTATCTGATCGTCGGTATCGTCGTTGCCTGGAAGCATGACTACATCAACCTCGCCGTCATCAAGATTTTGGCGTCGGCGTTACTAGCCGTGGTGCTCTGGTTCCTGATCCTGCTTGGAGTCAACCTGCATATCCATTGAGCAGCGCGCGGGTCGCCGATGCGCCCGGTGGGCTTCCCCCACCGGGCGCATCGACGCTGGCGGCCGGTCCCCGCTCGCCGGCGGATCAAGTCCCGATGACAAAGCTGCGGCGCTGCGCCGCGAGCTGCGTGACCAGGCTCGCCGAGCCGCGGTCCTTCGCGAGCAGCCGTTCACGCTCGCTGATGGGGATGATCCAGAGCCAGCGGACCACGTCGCCGCCGAAAGAAAAGCCGGAAAGATCAGGCGGGTCGGGCCCGAGCAGGCCGCCGGGCTCGTCGAGCAGCAGCACCGCCTCGTTGCCCCCGCCGAGCGGGAACGTCGCGGGTTCGTGGTACCAGCGCACGCTGTGACCCGGGCCGAACCACGTGACCGAGCGCCACGGGTACTGCGCGAGCCAGAGGAACACGCGGGCGGCCTGGGCGCTCGGCAGCGTGCTGGCCAGGCACAGCTCGATGCGCGCGTAACTGCTCGTATCTTCCACGAATTGCTCGACCACCGGCATCCGCTGGCAGCTCATCCCGACCGTGGAAAGGACCGTGTAAGGCCGCGACGGCGTGGGCGGCCGTTCGGTGACACCGACGAGCGGCTGCTTGCCGTTGCCCGCGTCCCAGTAATGCGCACCAGGCCCGAGACGTGCGAGCAAATGGCCGAGCAGCGCCTGCTGGAAGTTGCCCCAGGAGTTCTGTTCCAGGCGCCATTGCCAGAACGCGCGAGCCTGTTCCACGCGGGGCACGAGCCCTTCCATCGCGTCGTCGAGTGACCACCCGAACGGCGTCTGCCCGATGACGTCCCTGCTGTAGCCCGGCATTCCACGGCTCATGTCGGCCCAGCCCGCGATCACGGCGAGCAACTGCCCGGACTCGAGGATGGCGACTCCGTCGCCTTCCTCGAACCACAGGGCCTGCAACGTCCGCGCGTCGAACGGCGGCCGTCCCTGCGGGTGCTTGGTGTGGGCAGCAGGCATGATCGGCGCTTTCCCCGCGTTCAGCCGTCCCAGGTCCGTGGTCGGCGCCGCCGGCTGGTGGTTGGCGATCCAGGTCGCGGCGATCGCAGCGGTGCCACCGTGCAGATAGGCTGCCGTAGTGACCCCGTCGTACTCCACGGTCAGCCGACGGCTCTCGTAGGGACTCGCGCTCTCCAGGATGACCTGCGGTGCCTGAGTAGGAGTGGGTCCCCTGCGCAGCGTCGGCATGGCTGAAATCTACTGACTTGTCGCAGGTCACCGCATAGATTAAGGCGACATCGTTAAGGGTTTGCAACTGCCTGCGGGCTCGGCGGAAGGGCCGGTGGGTGGTTTCAGGGAACGGAGCCAGCGTGACGAGCCCCAAGCAGCCGTCCGCCGGCGCCAGGCCACCGCGTCACCTCGCCGACCTGGATCCCGCGCAGCGGCGCGCGGCCGTGACGGCGCTCGGCGAGCCCGCCTTCCGCGCCAGCCAGCTGTCGCGGCACTACTTCGCCCGCCTGACCCATGATCCGGCCGGTATGACGGATCTTCCTGCCCGGTCCCGCGAGCGGCTGTCCGCCGCGTTGCTCCCCGGGCTGCTCACCGCCGAGCAGGAGCTTTCCTGCGACGACGGGACGACCCGCAAGACCCTGTGGCGCGCGTTCGACGGCGCCTACGTCGAGTCAGTGCTCATGCGGTACCCGGATCGGGTCACCGTGTGCGTCTCGTCGCAGGCGGGCTGCGGGATGGGTTGCCCGTTCTGCGCGACCGGCCAGGCGGGGCTCACCCGCAACCTGTCTACCGCGGAGATCATCGAGCAGATCGTAGCGGCTGGCCGCGCGCTCGCCGCGGGTGCCGTGGCCGGCGGCCCGGGCCGGGTGTCCAACGTCGTGTTCATGGGCATGGGCGAGCCGCTCGCGAACTACGGCCGCGTCGTTTCCGCGGTGCGAAGGATCATCGATCAAGCTCCGGACGGGCTCGGCATCTCACGGCGGTCGGTCACCGTTTCCACCGTCGGGCTCGTCCCGGCGATCAGGCGGCTCGCCGCCGAGGATCTGGCCGTCACGCTCGCGGTTTCGCTGCACGCGCCCGACGACGAACTCAGGGACTCACTTGTCCCGGTCAATGCGCGCTGGAAGGTCGCGGAGGTGCTCGACGCCGCGTGGGGGTACGCGGCCACGACCGGCCGCCGCGTGTCGATCGAATACGCGCTGATCCGTGACGTCAACGACCAGGTGTGGCGGGCCGACCGGCTGGGCACATTGCTGGCCGGCCATCTTGCCCACGTCAATCTGATCCCGCTGAACCCGACGCCCGGATCGCGGTGGACGGCGTCGGAGCCGCAGGTGGCCACGCGGTTTCTGCGCCGGCTCGAGGCCCACGGCCTGCCCGTCACCATGCGCGATACGCGCGGCCGCGAGATCGACGGAGCGTGTGGTCAGCTCGCCGCATCCAGCCAGGCACCGATACGGTAGGCGGTCATGTCGCCGCGTGAGACGCCGGCGCGGCGCTGTGCCAGGCGCGCGCCGCGGACGCTGATGCGCGACGCGGTGGCCGGGTTCGTGCACCGCGGCTGGCAGGCGGTGCAGGCGGCCGCCCTGATCACCGCGGAGACCGCGGCGGGCCGGCGGTTCGCCAGGTTCGGCTCCGGCAGCAGCATGGCCTTTCCGACCGGTGCGGTGTTCGGCGAACGGTGGATCGAGGTCGGCGAGGACACCATCATCGGCATGCACGTCACCATGTGCGCCGGCATGGTCCCAGGCCAGGACCTTGGCCCCCAGCCGGTGCTGCGGGTGGGCGACCGTTGCGCGATCGGCCGGGGCAGTCATATCGTCGCCCACCTGTCGGTGCAGATCGGTGACGACGTCTTCACCGGCCCGTACGTGTACATCACGGACCAGAACCACGGCTACGCCGATCCGTACCTGCCGATCGGCAGGCAGTGGCCGAGCAATGACACCGTGTCAATCGGCTCAGGAGCGTGGCTCGGGGCCGGGGCGATCATCCTGCCCGGCGCCATGATCGGCAGGAACGTCGTAGTCGCCGCGGGCTCCGTCGTCCGCGGCACCGTGCCGGACCGGTGTGTGGTCGCCGGGGTGCCCGCCAGGGTCGTCCGCGAGTACGTCCCAGGCAGCGGCTGGAAACCGCCGCTGCGTGATGACGGCACGGGGCCGGTACACAATGACGGCACAGGGCCGGTACATGATGACAGCACGGGGCCGGTACATGATGACGGCACAGGGCCGGTGCCGTAGAAACCGCTGCCGGAACCCATTCTCTGGTGCGATGTGGCAGCCGGAAGGCGCGGGCGCTACGCTCCGTTCAGCCTTCATCCGTGGTGTCGAGGGAGCGAGATCGATGACCGCTGCGTCACCCATCGGCCCGCTGTACGACGACGGCCTGCTCCGCATCACATGGCTCCCGCACGTCACCGGGTTCCGGGTCGAAGGCACCGTGGACGTCACGAGCCGCAGCGGGCTGGACGCCGCGCTCGCCGCAGTACAGCAGGGCACTGCCGACGTCCACGTCGACCTGTCCGGCCTGGAGTTCATCGACATGGAGGGGCTGCGGCTCATCGTCCGGGCCGCGCGCGATTTCAGCGAAGGACGATTGCTTTTCCTGGAGGGGGTACCTTCCTACATACACACGTTGCTTAACGCGGTGAACTGGGACGATACACCCGGGCTGCGTTGCGAGGGGATGAGCGGTTGACCACGGACACGCCGGCTTCCACGACAGACCAGCCAGGTTTCCTGCACCAGGGCTGCCTGTACGGGTCCGACGACGAGTTCCTGGCGGCGGCGGTCCCGTTCGTCACCGGCGGGCTCGCGGGCGGTGAAGCAGTGCTCGCCGCCACCACGTCGGCCAACCTCGATCTGCTCCGCGACGCGCTTGGCCAGCGCGCCCACGACCTGGACTTCGCGGAGGCGGCGTACTTCGGCCGGCGTCCTCCGCAGCGCGTCGCGGCGTTCGACCGCTACCTGAAGGCGCACCCCACCTCGGCGGGCCGGGTCCGGATTCTCGCCGAGTCTGCCTGGGTGGGCCGCTCCGAACCGGAAATCCGGGCGTGGAAGCAGATGGAGGCCCGGCTCAACCTGATCTTCGCTGACACCAGGATCTGGATGATCTGCCCGTACGACACTCGCATCCTGCGGCCGGAGATCCTCGCCGATGCCGGACGCACCCATCCGTCCTGGGTGATCGGCGGCGACACGCTGCCGAGCGCCGTCTATGCGGACCCGGCGGCGTTCGCCGCCGGCCTGGACGGCCCGCCGTTGCCGCAACCGCCCGCGGCCGCTGCGGAGCTGACCTTCGCCGGGGACCTCGCCGGGCTGCGGCGCTTTGTCGCCGGCGCCGCGGCGGCGCATGGACTGACCGGCGATCACGCTGCCCTGTTCGTCATCGCCGCGGCGGAGGCGGCGGCCTATATCTGCCAGGACGCGAAGGCCACCGTCGCGATCTGGGACCGGCCAGGCGCCGTGGTGTGTGACATCAGCCAGCCGGCCGGCGGCTTCGCCGACCCGCTCCCCGGGTGGTGGCCGCCCGAGCCCGAGCGGCCGCGGGCCGACGACGGGCTGTGGCTCGCCCGCCAGGTCTGCGAGCGCGTCGAAACGCGTTGTGCCGATGGCGGCGCCACGATACGGCTGCACGCCGCGACACGTCACGCTCTGGCCTAAGCCGCCACCCGAGCGCCCGGCCGGTCGTGGTCCGGCCAGGCGGCTCAGGTGCGGGCGGTTCAGGCGGCCGGCCGGTTCAGGAAGCCGGTTGGGTGAGGGTGATGCCGTCCGGGGTGATCTCGAACTCCCTTACCTGGGTGTCGTGCTGGTGCGCGCGCGTCTTCAGGACCGTGAGGGTGCGGGTCAGGTGCGAATCGGCGCGCCGGTACTGCAGCAGGACCACATTGTCCGACAGGTGCGAGGCGCCGTTCTCGGTCAGCGTGGTGAGGCCGAACAGTTCGGCTACCTCGTAGGTCAGCATGATGCTCACCCCACGGCGGGAGCAGCGCTGCAGCAGCGAGTACGTGTACTCGCGGAAGCGGGTGAGGTCGGGGGAGGCGGCCCGCAGGTCGCCGAGGCTGTCGACGAGGACCCGCTTGGCGCCGGTGGACTCCACGGTGTCGAGCAGGTCGTGCACCCACTCGTCGAGGTACAGGTCGACCGGGCTGCGATACATCAGTTCGACCGCCTCCCCGGTGATGGACCACCCGAAGCCCTCCGCGGTCCGCTGCAGTTGCGTGGGGTTCTCCTGCAGGGTGGCGATGAGCCCGGGCTCGCCCTGGCGTGCGCCGTTGAAGATGAAGTGCAGGCCCATCAGCGTCTTGCCGATGCCGGTCGGGCCCGCGATGAGTGTGGACGCGCCGGGCCAGTAGCCGTCGCCGACCATGTCGTCGATGGCCTGGACGCCAGATGAGATGCGTTCCTTGCCGAGCGGGTAAACCCCTTCCTTGCCTGGGTCCGCGAGCCGCGGGAATGCCGCGATTCCGTCCGCCGAGATCCGGTAGGAGTGCTTTCCGGACAGGAATCCGCCGCCCCGGAGCTTCAGGACCTGGAGCGCTCGTGTCGCCCGATCCGCGGCATGATTGGTGCCCATGGCGATAATGGCGTCGGCCACCGCGAATTCGGGCGCCTCGGCGATTTCCGTGTCCTCGTATTCACCAACCCAAAGGGATGTGACAGGAAAAGCACTGAGCATTCCGGCGAGGTCGTAAAGGAAGCGGCGGAAGTCCCCTGCCCCCGGCGCATAGGGATGCAGTGCCTTGAAGCTGTCGATGACGATGACCGCGGGCCGGCTCTCGCGAATGAGCTCACGCACCCGTTCGAGCATGCCGGGCAGGCCCTTGTCGCCCAGGATCGAGCCAAGGTCGTGGTAGCGGACACCCGTCCCCACGACGGTCGGGTCGAAGAACGACAGGGTCTGTCCGTAGCGGACGATCTTCTCCAGCGGCTCGGAAACCGTTGACAGGTAGAGTGCCGGGCGCTCGGGCTGAGCGTTGTTGAACACGCACTGCTGGGCAAGGATGGTCTTGCCCGACCCCGGAAGCCCGATGACCATCGAGATCGCGTCTTTGGGCAGCCCTCCTCCGAGCACGGCGTCCAGCCGCCCCGTCCCGGTGGTGAGCCGGTTGGTCACGTGGTGGCCGTGCTGCGGCCAAGGAAGGCACCACCGCCCCCGAAGGCGTTACGACCCCGCAATGCGCTACGGCCGAGGGACGTACTGCGGCTCAGGAGGTCCCTGACCGCGGAGACGAGCCGCAGCGGCTCGATCGGCTTGAGCAAGAACGCCGACGCTCCGGCTTCGAGCGCGGCGTCGCGCAGGTCGAGTGCGCTCGTGGCGACGACAGGCACGTCGGCTTGTGCGCTCAGCCGCCTGCAGAGCTCAAGCCCGCGCCCACCGGAGATGAGCAGGTCCACGGTGGCCACGTCGGGGTGCAATTCGGCGGATGTGGCGAGGGCGCCGTCGGCATCGAGTTCGAGTGCGATCTCATAGCCCTCGGCGCGCAGGAAATGCTCCGCGAAGTCGGCGGCGTAGGGATCGCGAGCGGCCAGCAGGATCAGCGGTCTGTCGCTGCCGGGGTGGGGCGCGCCCGGCCCGGCGCCGGGCCGGGCGCCCAGCCCCGCGCCGTGCGTGAGCCGTTCGCCGTGCGTGAGCCGTTCAGCGAGCAACCGGTGGGCATCCGCGGGCGACAGGCCCGCGGCTACGTGCTCAGCCAGGAAGCGAAGCTGCTCAAGCTGGTCCTCGGAGTACAGCCGCTGCCCTCCGCGGCTGCGCTCGGGCCGCACCACGCCGTAGCGGTCCTGCCAGGTGCGAAGGGTCGCAGCAGGAACACCAAGCGCCTTCGATGCGGCACCGATGCTGTACAAGGGCCGATGGGAATCAGACATCTTGGTGCATCCTACTACTTCTGCACTTCTGCGTCATAAGCTCTGCAGTTCTCATTCACCCCCGGTTGACACATGCCCACTGGGGCGTAGGCTTCTCACTAGTTCAACGCTCGACTCTTCACGACGCGACGTGACGGCGTCGGGCCAGTCGCTGCTGACCCTGGCCCGACGGTCGGCTCGTCGTGCAGCCAGCCCCCCCGCGCATAATCGTGCGGCTGGATCGTGTGAGGTGGCCAGGTGAGTAGCTTGATGCTGGCAGGTCACCGCGTACGGGAGCGGAGCCGGGCGGGCGTGGCCACGGCCGATCAGTCGCCTGGGTCAAGGGCGTAGCTCGGCCGTGGCATCCAGGCGCGGGAATCCTCCGGGCGGCCTTGGCCGTGCCGTCGGCGCCGACCCCGCGGTGGGCACCGACCCCGCCGTGGGCACCTACGCCGCGGCTGGCACCGATTCTGCCGTGGGCACCGACCCCGCGGGGGACACCGACCCCGCGGTTGACAACGACCCCCCGGCTGGCACCGATTCTGCGGTGGGCACCGACGTGGCGGTTGACGGCGGCCCTGCGGCTAGCCTACTGAGCGGCGCACGCGAGCCCGCGCCGGCGGCAGACCTCGCCGCCGGGAGCGGCGAGGCCGCCGAGTTGCGCGCGCGGATCGCCTCGCTGCGCCGTGCGGCGAGGGGTCCCGATGCCAGCCTTCGTCCCACCATGGACGCGGTACTTGGTGAACTGGATCTCACGGTCAAGTTGCTCGGCAAGCTACGGTCGGGCCCAAGCGCCGCGGAAATCGAGCGCGCGGGTGCCGCCGACGCTGAGCGCAGGCTGCTGCGCGCGGTGTTCCAGGAGGTACCGGCGCCGATCTTCCTGCTGGAACGCGACTTTGGCGTCCGCAGGGTCAACAGGCAGGCGTCGGCCCTGCTCGGCGCGGACGCCGGATCCACCACGGGTAAGCCGTTCACCGCGCTCGTCGACCCCGGCGCGGGCGGCGCCGTGCGGGCACAGCTGACCGCGGTGCTGCGCACCGGCAGGCCGCGGCGCATCCGCTGCAAACTGCTCGGCGCCACGGGGAAGGTGGATACCACCCTCACCTTCGACCTGCTGCGGCGCCCGGGTGAGTCCGGGCCGCTCATCATGGCGGTCGCGGGGCCCG
>DATFVJ010000184.1:0-3813 GCA_035260365.1 Streptosporangiaceae bacterium | reverse complement strand
TTCCCGGTGTGGCCGAGCGAGTACCGGCCCGGCTGCGGGAACAGGCACAGCCCGTGTGGCCCGGCTCCGACCGGGATCTCCGCGATCAGGTGACCACTGGTGGTCGACATGGCGTAGACCACCCCGTCGTACCTGCCACCCCACCACATGACCTTCCCGTCGGGGGTGATGCCGCCCATGTCCGGGGATCCGCCACCGGGGATCCGCCACGTATGCACCACTTTGCGCGTAGCCGCGCTGATCACCGAGACCGAGCCCGCGTTCCGGTTGGACACGTACACGTACCTGGCGTCGCGGCTGATCAGCAACCCGTGCGCGCCGAGCCCGGTATGGATGAAGCCGATCTTGCGAAAGTGCGTGGCGTCGATCTCCCATACCCCGTTCGCGATCATGTCGGCGATGTAGAAGATCTTGCCGTCCGGCGACAGCCGCACGTCCTGGGGCATGCTGCCGCCAGGGATCCGCATCATGTTGGTGGCGACCCCGGTCCGGATCGCCGCAACCACCCGGTGCGTGCGCATATTGATGTACAGCACTTGCGCGCTGAACTCGCAGCTTGCCACCGCGTAGCGGCCGTCGGGGGTGAAGTCCATGTGGTTGACGCCGGAGCAGGGGACGCCCATCGAGTACCGAAGGCGCATCGTGTGCGGATCGCGGAAATCGATTCGGTCGAGCGCCTCGGCCATCACGAGCGCGTACTTCCCGTCCGGGGTGAAGTACAGGTTGTACGGGTCGGGCACGGGAACCGGCGGGCCCGGCGTGCCGGTCGCCGGGTTGATCGGGACGAGGGAGTTACCGTCGGTGTCGTTGACGTACAGCACGGAACCGTCCCAGGACGGCGTCACGTGGTTCGGCTGCGCGCCGACCGGGAACTCGCCGGTGACCTTGTACGTCCGCGGGTTGATCACCGTAACGGTGTTGCTCAGGCTGTTCGGCACGTAGACGCGGAGCGGGTCGCGGCGCCACCTGGGGTTGATCATGCCGGGACGGATGTGGGCGTAGACGTTGAGCGGCGCGGCTGGCCGGGCCGTCGAAGCCGTCGTGGCGACGGCAGGCGAGTGGGCCGGCGTAGCCGTCGCCCGCGGCGCGGACCCGGGGGCCGCCGAGCACCCGGCCGCGGCGGCCGCGGCGAGCACCGCTGCCAGTGCCACGCCGGTCTTCGCGGCCGGCCAGCTGATCACCGCGCGGCACAGACCCCGCACAAGCGGCTCCCTCCCACGGCCGCGCGGACCGGCCGCGGCGATCGGCGTCCCGCGAACGCGGCATGGACGCTTGATCGACGCGCGGGCGCGGTTGGCATTGTGCACCCCCGAGATAGGCCAGCGAACGTGCACATGCCGTGCCGCTGGTGGTGCGGCAGGAGAATTCAGAGCGAAGGGGACCAGCGTCCTGTTCATCATGCCCGACCCCGGCCATCTTCCGTGCCTGATCCGGCCATCTTCGCTGCCCGGCGCCGGCCAGCGTCGCGCGCGTCGCGCGCGTCGCGGATGCGGCCGCACCGGCCAGGCCGGTTCTATGGCGGCGCCTGCGGGCCGGTGATCCGCTGGGCCTCCCCGAGGCCTCCCACCGTGGCGTAGATGGCCCCACGCCGGGCCAGGTAGCGCTTCCGCAGCTCGGCGAAGGCGTCGTCGGCGTGCTGAAGCCGCCCGAGCATCCGCCGGGACAGCGGCACGTAGGCGTACTGACCGGTGCCAAGGAGCGGGTCGAAGCGAACGCGGCGGTCGCCAGCGCACCAAGCCGGCCAGCACGATCTGCGCGGTTGACAGCGGCGGGCAGTCCAAGAATCGTACGCAACGCGTCCGCCGGTGACCTGGTGTCCGCGCGATCGGGCCGGCGTGACGCAAAGGCGGTCGGTCAGCTCGGCCCGCACTCTGGCGCCGGGCGCAAGTGCGGTGGATCATGGTGGCCATGTCACGCCGGCATCCCAGGAGAGAGCCATGACCACACCAAAGACCCCGGTCGTATTCATTCACGGCCTGTGGCTACACGCCACGAGCTGGCAGTCCTGGATCGATGCCTTCGCCGAGGCGGGCTACGAAGCGACGGCGCCGGGATGGCCGGGCGTACCTGACACGGTCGCGGAGGCCCGTGACCATCCCGAGCAGCAGGCGGGCAAGGGCATCGCCGACATCGTCGAGCACTACGCGGGGATCATCGGCTCGGCTGGGCAGAAACCCATCGTCGTCGGGCATTCCTTCGGCGGCCTGGTCGCCCAGAGCCTGCTCGGCCAGGACCTGGCCGCCGCGGCGGTCGCGATCGACCCGGCGCCGATGAAGGGCGTGGTCGTGCTCCCCCCGGCGGAGCTGCGGGCGGCGTTTCCCGTCCTGCGTAGCCCGGCGAACAGGAACCAAGCGGTGTCTTTGACCGCCCCGCAGTTCCGTTACGCGTTCGGCAACGCGATCTCCGAGCGGGAGTCCGCGGCGCTTTATGACGCATGGACCATCCCCTCGCCTGGCCGCCCGTTGTTCGAGGCAGCGTTCGCCAACTTCACCCCGGGTTCCCACGCGAAGGTCAACACGCGGAACTCCGCCCGCGGGCCGCTGCTGCTGATCTCCGGCCAGCGCGACCACACGGTTCCCGATGTCGTCACGCACTCGACCTTCAAGCAGTACCGCCATTCGACGGCCATTACCGACCTCAGACGCTTCGCCGACCGCGGTCACTCGCTCACCATCGACAGCGGGTGGCGTGAGATCGCCGACGCCGCGCTCGGCTGGCTCAGTGCCCACAAGCTCTAGGCCAGGCAAATCATTACCGTCCGGTGACGGGCGGCGCAGAGGGCGGGGGCGGCGCGTGGCAGGAGCCTAGAGTTACCGATCATGCGCATACTGGTTACCGGGGCCGCGGGATTCATCGGCTCGCACGTCGCGGAGGCGCTGGCCGCGGGCGGCCACACCGTGGCCGGGCTAGACGCGGTTGTACGTGACGGCACCCGCGGCGACCTCATCCACGCCGATGTTCGCGACGCGGAAGCGGTCGCGGCGGCCCTCAGCGGCGTCGACCTCGTCTGCCATCACGCCGCGATGGTGGGCCTCGGGACCGGTTTCGCCGACGCGCCCGGGTACGTGAGCCGCAACGACCTCGGCACCGCGGTCCTGCTGGCCGAGATGGCAGCGGCCGGAGTCCGCAGGCTCGTGCTCGCGTCCTCGATGGTGATCTACGGTGAGGGCCGTTACGAGTGCCCGCTGCACGGGTCCGCGCGGCCGCTGCCGCGGGCCGAGGCCGATCTGGCGGCCGGCCGGTTCGAGCCGAGCTGCCCGGACTGCGGCGCGCCCATGCTGGCCGGCCTCGTCACCGAGGATGCCCCGGCCGATCCGCGCAACGTGTACGCCGCGACCAAGCTCATGCAGGAGAACCTGGCCGCGTCGTGGGCACACCTGACGGGCGGCGCCGTCGCCGCGCTCCGTTACCACAACGTCTACGGTCCCCGGATGCCCGCCGACACACCGTACGCCGGGGTCGCCGCGATCTTCCGTTCGGCGCTCGCCCGCGGCCAGGCCCCGCGCGTTTTCGAGGACGGCGCGCAACTGCGCGACTTCGTCCACGTCCGCGACGTGGCACGGGCCAACGCGGTGGCCGCGCGGTGGGCCGCGGGCGCGCCCGGCGGCAGGTTCCGTGCGTTCAACGTCGGCAGCGGCGTGCCGCGCCGCGTCGGCGAGATCGCGGCGGCGCTTTCCCGCGTGCTTGCCGGGCCGCCGCCGGAGGTGACCGGCGAGTACCGGCTCGGCGACGTCAGGCACATCGTCGCGTCGAACGAGCGGCTCCGCACCGAGCTTGGCTGGTGCCCGCAGATCAGCTTCGACGCTGGGATGG
>DATFVJ010000183.1:0-5067 GCA_035260365.1 Streptosporangiaceae bacterium | reverse complement strand
ATGGCCGCGGGCCGCATGTCCGCCGGGCGGGTGGGCGACACGCCCCGCCTGGACTGCGCGATGGACGCCGCGCTGCTGCTCGCCGCGCTGGCGGCGCGGGCCGGTGACCGCGTCGACCTGCTGGCCTTCGACCGACGCATCCGCGCACGGGTCAAGGGCGCCGCTCGTGCGCAGGTGCTGCCCGCCATGGTGGCGGCCATGGCGGGGCTCGAGCCCGAGCTGATCGAGTCCGACTGGGCCGGGATGGTCGGCGCCGTCCTCGGCCTGGCGCGGCGGCGGTGCCTGGTCGTGCTGCTCACCGAGCTCAACGAGGCCGCCATCGAGGAAGGGCTGCTGCCGAACCTGTCCGCGCTCACCACCCGTCATCTCGTGGTGCTCGCCGCCGTCGCCGACCCGCGCACCGGCGAGATGGCCGCGGGCCGCAGTGACGCCGCCCACGTCTACGACGCCGCGGCCGCCGCGCGGGCGCGGGCGCAGCGCAGCCACGTGTCGGCGACCCTCGGGCGCCGCGGTGTGCAGGTCGTCGACGCGCCGCCGGACCGGCTGCCCTCCGCGCTCGCCGACGCGTACCTGGCGCTCAAGGCGGCTGGCAGGCTGTGACCCGTGGTTTAGTGCGTATCCATCCCTAGTCCGCCACGGGCAGGGTGTCGGGCGCCGCATCGATGTCGCCTGACTGCCCGGCACGGACGGCGCGCCGGCCCGCCGCGATCACGTAGGTCAGGAACGCCGCCTCGGCGCCGGCCCCGATCAGGATGCGAGCCCAGGTGGGCAGCGGAGAGGGGGTCACGAACGCCTCGATCACCCCGGACACGAGCAGGACCACGACAAGGCCGAGCGCGAGGCCGATCGTCGCCCTGCCCTCTTCGGCGAGCGCCTGGCCGCGCGGCCGAGGTCCGGGATCGATGACACACCAGCCGAGCCGCAGCCCGGCACCCGCGGCGAGGAACACCGCGGTCAGTTCTAGCAGCCCGTGCGGCAGGATTAGCCCGAAGAACTCGGCCCCCCGGCCGTAGGCGAACATCAGCCCGCCGTCCACGCCGACGTTGACGGCGTTCTGGAGGAGCACGATCAGGGTCGGGATGCCGAGCAGGACGCCGAACAGCAGCGACAGCGCCGCCACCCAGACGTTGTTCGTCCAGACTTTGGCCGCGAACGAGGTCGCCGCGTACTGCGAGTAGTAGCCGCGGAACTCCTGCCGGACGAGCTGCCTGATCTGCGCAGGCGGCGCGATGCCGGCCTGGACGTGCGGCGACCTGGCCACCCACAAGCCGACGATCAGCGCCACGGCGAGCGAACCGGCTGCCGAGCCGAGCCACCACCACCGGGCGCGATAGGCGATGGCCGGGAAGGAGACGAGCCAGAACCGGCCGATGTCACGCCAGGCGGGCGTATGGGCGCCCGTGACGGCCGCTCGCGCCCGCGCGACAAGAGTCGACAGCCGCGCGACGAGCGCCGGGTCGTGTGAGGCCGCGCGGACGGCGGACAGGTGTGTCGCCACTCGCTGGTAGAGGGCGACGAGCTCGTCCACCTCGGGCCCGGAAAGCCGCCTGCGGCGGCTGACGAGATGCTCCAGCCGTTGCCACTCGCGGGCGTGGGCCATCACGTACGCGTCGACATCCACGAAGGGACCTTACGCCCCGGGTAGCCTTTGGGCAGGCTTCACCGTCGCCGCGCCCCGGGCGAGCAGGCCGGGTTTTGCTCAGGGGGGCCGGGCCGAGAAGAGGAGTGATCGTGGCGGATCTCGTCACCGGAGAGGCCGTCATCGTTGACATTCCCTACGCGCGGTTCGGCAGCAGGCTGCTCGCCATCATGATCGACCTGACCATCCAGGTCACCCTGCTCGTGGTCACGCTCGTCCTGCTGTCCCGGCTGGCGAACTCACTCGACGGCGCGGCGCTTGGCGCGATCGGCCTCACCGTGAGCGTGCTCGTCATCGTCGGCTACCCGACGATCTTCGAGACGACCACGCGGGGCCGCTCACCAGGCAAGCTCGCCCTGGGCCTGCGGGTGGTGAGCGAGAACGGCGGGCCGGAGCGATTCCGCCAGGCGCTGATGCGCGGCCTGGCCGCCGTGGTCGAGATCTGGCTGCTCGAAGGCTCCCCCGCGCTGATCTGCTCGCTGCTGTCCGCGAAGGGCAAACGGCTCGGGGACGTCTTCGCCGGCACGGTGGTCATCCAGGAGCGCCTGCCCGCCCGGGGCGGCCCGGTCGCGCTTATGCCCCCGGCGCTGGCAGGCTGGGCGGCCGGTCTCGAGCTTTCCGGGCTGACGGACCAGACGGCGGCCGCGGCGCGGCAGTATCTGGCCCGGTTCTACGAGTTCAGCCCGGCCGCCCGCGACGAGCTCGGGCGCAAGATCGCGTCGGACGTCGCGGCCAGGATCGGCCCGCCGCCGCCACCAGGCACGACGCCCGCCGACTACCTGTCCGCCGTGCTTGCCGAGCGCCGCCGCCGTGCGCAGGCGCGGCTGCCGCGCCCGACCCCGGGATCGCCGTATCCGCCGCCGCCCCCCGCGTGGCCCACGACGCCGCCGCCAGCCGTCCCGGCTCCGCCTGCGCCGCGGGCCGCACCGCCGCCGGCGGCCACGCCACAGCAGAGCGCGCGGCCGGCACGGGCCGGCGAACCCGAGCACCCCGGCTTCGCGCCGCCCGCGTAACAACGCGGCGCCCAACTGGACCCGGTGCGCCGCGTGGCGCGGTGGAGCGCGTGGCGCGGTCTCGGCGAGTGCGTGGAAGCGGGTACAACGGAGGCGATGCCTGTTTACGTCGGGACCTCTGGCTGGCAGTACCGGGACTGGCGGGGAGTGCTCTATCCAGCGGACGTGCCGCAGCGCCGCTGGCTCGAGCACTACGCCGGGAACTTCGCCACGGTCGAGAACAACAACGCGTTCTACCGCCTGCCCGCGCGCGAAACCTTCACCGGCTGGCGCGACAGGACACCCGGCGACTTCGTCATGGCGGTCAAGGCGAGCCGGTACCTCACCCACGTCAGGCGGCTGCGCGATCCGGCGGAACCGGTCGCGCGGCTGCTCGGCGCCGCCGCGGGTCTCGGCGACAAGCTCGGCCCGGTGCTGCTGCAGCTTCCCCCGAACCTCACGGCGGACCCGCCGCTGCTCGACGCGTGCCTTCGTGAGTTCGCGCGGATCAGGGCCGGCGCGGCCGCGATACCTGGCTTGCGCACACCCGTGCGGGTCGCGGTCGAGCCGCGGCACGATTCGTGGTGGAGCAGCGAGGTGCGGCAGGTGCTCACCGATCACCACGCGGCGCTGGTCTGGATCGACAGGCTCGGGCATCCGCTGACCCCCCAGTGGGACACCGCCGGCTGGGGGTACCTGCGATTTCACGAGGGAGCGGCGAACCCGTGGCCACGCTACGGCCGGCCCACGCTGACGTCATGGGCGGAGCGGATCACGCAGACCTGGCCGCGGGACGCAAACGTGTACGCGTACTTCAACAACGATCAGGGGGGTGCCGCGGTCCACGACGCCGCCGCGTTCGCCGCCGTCCTCAGGGACGCCGGCCGCCAGGTAACCCGAACCCCCGCGCCCGACGAGGTTCCAGCGGGTTAGCAACACCAAGCCCCGGCTCCCGGAGCGTTCATGATCCGCTTCTGTGTCACTCTGCCTGCATATAGCGCAGGCAGAGTGACACAGTTGCGGATCTTGGGCTGTTTCCGGTGATCGATGGCCCGTTAGGCGCCATATAGCACGACTAGAAAGGCCATCGCAAAGCAGGGCATCGCCGCTCCAGCCGACAGCCACCACCCGATACGGGCAGCGATCTATGTGAGGATCTCCCACGACCGTACCGGCGCCGGCCTGGGTGTGGCCCGCCAGGAGGACGACTGCCGCGCCCTGTGCCAGCGCAAAGGGTGGGACGTCGTGTGCGTGTACTGCGACAACGACGTGTCGGCCTACTCCGGCAAGCCCCGTAAGGAATGGCTCCGGCTGCTCGCCGACATCGCCGCCGGGCGGATCGACGCGATCGTGTGCTGGCATGTGGACCGGCTCACCCGCACCCCGCGTGAACTGGAAGACGTGATCGACCTGCACGACCAGGCCGGTATCCAGCTTGCCACCGCCACCGGCGAAATCGACCTCGCCACCCCCACCGGCCGGCTGGTAGCGCGCACCTTGGGGGCGGCCGCGCGGCACGAGTCCGAGCAAAAGGGCGAACGCCAGCGCCGCGCCGCCCGCCAAGCCGCCGAGCAAGGCAAGGCCCCCCGCACCGGCATGCGCGGCTACGGCTACCAGCGCGACAAGGTGACCGTCATCGAAGACGAAGCCGCCATCATCCGCGAAGCCGCCCGCCGGGTGCTGTCCAGCGAAGCGGTCCGCGCGGTCGCGGCTGACCTGAACGCGCGCGGCATCGTCACCGTGACCGGCAAGCAGTGGACCACTACCAGCCTGTCCGCCGTGCTGACCGTCGCCCGGATCTCGGGCCGGCGGGAGTACATCCCGGCCGAGACCTACACCGGGCACACCCGCCCCCGCACCGGCGAGATCACCGCGACCAAGGTATGGCCGCATATCATCACCCCGGCCCAGTCCGACCGGCTCCGCGCCCTGCTCACCCCCCCGGGCGCGGCGCCGCCAACGGCCACGGCGCCCGTAAGTACCTGTTGTCGGGGGTGTTCCGCTGCGGGCTGTGCGGGCACCCGATGTATGGCCGGGTGCACAACGGCAAGCCCCGTTACCAGTGCATCAAGGACCCCGGTCGGCCCGGCTGCGGCAAAATCGCCGTGTACGCCCACCGGGCCGACGACGAAGCCCGTAACCAGATCCTCACCGCCCTGGACACCCGGCTGGCCGCCCTGATCCGCCACCACCAGGCCGACGCCGCCACCGGCGACAGCGAAGACGTCGGAGCCAAACTGCGCCAGATCGACGAGCGCCGCGACGAGTTGGCCGCCGCGTGGGCCGAAGGGGAGATCTCCCGCAAGGAATGGGCCACCGCCAAGCGGGTGCTCGACGCCAGCGCCGAGCAGTACACCCGCCGCCTCGCCCGCTCCGTGCACGCCCAAGCCCTGGCCGACTTCGCCGCCCTCGGCGGGGACATGTGGCAACGCTGGG
>DATFVJ010000182.1:0-6567 GCA_035260365.1 Streptosporangiaceae bacterium | reverse complement strand
CCCCCGCCATTAGTCCTCGAAGCGGCCGTGCTCAGCCCTGCTGAGTGTTATCGGTTTGTCTATGGAACTGCGCACTTTTCGCAATTAAGGTCATCGGCGACACGGGAAAAAGTCACCGGCGACATGAAGGAGTGCGCCATGAGACACAAGATCCGTGATCTAGCCGAGCGGGGCAGGGCCACAACCTGGCCAGGGATGAGGATTCCCCGCGGTCCCATCACCGCCACCGTCGTAGCTCTGGCACTGATGATCGCGATGTCGGCGTCCACGCTGACGAGGACGGTGGCGTCCGCCGCGGGTCGGCCCGCGTATCAGGACGCCAAGCAGCCCGTCCAGGCTCGCGTCAACGACCTGCTGGGCCGGATGACCTTACCTGAGAAGATCGGCCAGATGGTACAGATCGAGGCGACGCAGGTCACCGACACCACCAACAACTGCACCAGCCAGGGCGGCTTCAACATGCCGAACCCCGCCTGCGAGCAGAAGATCTTCATCGACAACAACGTCGGCTCGATCCTGGCCGGCGGGACCGACGTTCCGATCGACACCACAGGCCACAACGGCACCGGCAACAGCGGCCTGGACTGGGCCAACGAGTACAACATCATGCAGGCCTACGCGATCGCCCACTCGCGCCTGCACATTCCGGTCATCTTCGGCGTCGACGCCGTGCACGGCTTCGGGCACCCGTACAAGGCACCGCTCTTCCCGCAGTCCATCGGCATGGGCGCGACGTGGGATCCATCCCTCGCGAGGGTCGGCGGCGTGGACACCGGCAACGCGGTGCGGGCCACCGGCTGGAACTGGGTCTTCGCGCCCGTCCAGGACCTGGCGCGGGACAACAGGTGGGGCCGCTACTACGAGACCTGGTCCGAGGAGCCAGCCCTGGCCGCGGCGATGGGTGGCGCGAACATCAGCGGCATGCAGAGCGTGGGCGACGCCAACTCGCTCGGGGTCACCGCCACCGTGAAGCACTTCGGCGGATACTCGGAGTCGCTGAACGGGCACGACCGCACCGCGGCCGAACTGCCGCTGCGCTACCTGCAGGACACCTTCCTGCCCTCCTATGCGGGTGGGATCAACGCGGGCGTGGGCACGGTCATGATCAACTCGGGATCGGTCAACGGCATCCCGGCCACCGCGTCGCACTACCTGCTGACCACGCTGCTGCGCGACCGGATGGGCTTCAAGGGCGTCGTGATCAGTGACTACGGCGACGTGCCGGCGCTTTTCAACACCTACCACCTGGCCTCCGACCTCGCCGGCGCCGCCGCCATCGGGATCAACGCCGGGATCGACGTGGCCATGCTGCCCTTCAACGCCGAACAATGGCAGGCGGCGGTGCAGCAGGACGTCGCCAACGGCAGCATCACGATGGCCCGGATCAACCAGGCCGTCCGGCGCATTCTCACCCTCAAGTTCCAGCTCGGGCTCTTCGACCACCCCATGGTCGACGCGAGCGCCGCGAACGCCGCGGTCGAATCGGGCCGCGCGGACACGCTGAAGGCCGCGCAGGAATCCATCACCCTGCTACGGAACAAGAACGACAGCGCCCTGCCGCTTTCACCGACCGCGCACATCGTGGTCACCGGGCCGAGCGCGGACTCGATGACCAACCAGCTCGGCGGCTGGAGCGTCAGCTGGCAGGGCGTCTTCGGCGCCGGCCACGTCTGCTGCATGGGACCGCCCGACCAGATCCCGCCAGGCACCACGGTGCTCAAGGGCCTGCAGGGCGAGGACGCCAACGTGGTGTCCGCGCCGGACCAGGCGACGGCGGTCGCGGACGCGGCATCGGCCGACGCCGTGGTCGTGGCGGTCGGTGAGAAGGCCTACTCCGAGGGTCTCGGCGACAACCCCGCGCCGCAGCTCACGCCGGACCAGAAGGATCTGGTCAGCGCGCTGGAGAAGACCGGCAAGCCGGTGATCGTGGTCGTGATCGCGGGCCGGCCGATCGGCCTCGGCCCGGCCGAGAACGCCGACGCCGTGCTGATGGCCTACCAGGGCAGCACCGAAGCAGGCCAGGCGGTCGCCGACGTTATCTTCGGCAAGGTCAACCCGAGCGGCAAGCTGCCGGTGTCGTGGCCGTCCGACGCGGCCGCGCCCGGCGGTGACTTCCAAGGCGGCGCACCGTCACCACTCGGCGACCAGCCGAAGTTCTTCGACCAGCTCCCGTCGACGGGCTCCGGCCAGGGCCACGGTTACAACCCGCTGTACCCGTTCGCCTTCGGGAAGTCCTACACCACGTTCACGACGAGCGGGCTGTCCGCGACGTCCAGCGTGGCCAGCGACGGCACGGTGACCACCAGCTTCACCGTGACCAACACGGGCGGCCGCGCGGGCACCGACATCGTGCCGGTCTACGTCCACCAGCCGATCAGCGCCGTCCTGGTGCCGGGTCAGCGGCTGGTCGGGTTCACCAGGGTGACCCTGGATCCCGGGCAGTCGAAAACGGTGCAGGTCTCGTTCCCCGTGAGCGAACTGGCGGTGACCCCGGGCGACATCGTCGACACCGGTGCGCCGCAGGTGGAACTCGGCGCCTACCAGGCGCAGGTCGGCACCATGAGCGCCGGCTTCACGATTCACGGCTGATCCCGCCCGGATCACGGGCAGGCAAGAAAGGACGCTGACCAAGGTGTTCACCCGCGGCAGCCGTTCGGTATCCGGGGTCATCTGACCCTCGATCCGTAACGGCTGCCGCAGGGTGACCTCAAGATGGCGGTGCCGCGCCCCGGGTGTGGTCCTACCCGCCCGGGGGCCCGGCGCGGACGCCGAGCTCGATCCGTGGGGACTGCGCGGGCCGCAGCCACCTCAGCACGTCGAGCAGGCGGCCCATCGGGAGCGTGATGCAGCCGGTGGTGGCCGTGCCGATGTTGACGTGCAGGAAGATCGCGCTGCCCAGGCCCCGGGTCCGCGCGGTGTTGTACGCGATGACCGCGCCGTAGTCGTAACCGGACACGTCCATCGGCTCCGGTGCGGCGCCCGGGTCGCGGTATCTGTCGTCGACCCACTCGTTGTAGAGCGGGCTCGCCGGGTCGTCGTCCCAGACGTCATACGGGTGGGCCTGCCGGTAGCGGAACGCCACCCCAGGGTCGGGCAGCGCGCCGAAGACGAACGAGAACCCGAACGTGCCCGACGGGGTCCGCCCGTCGCCTTCCCGCTTGCCGCCGGGCGGCGCCATCCCCGCGCTGCCGATCCGCGCCGTCCACGGCCCGAACATCCGCACCCACCGCCCAGCCGCCCGGCGGTACGCCGTCAGTGCCGCGTAGGTCGCGCCGTAGGCCGGGGCGCTGACGACGACCATCTGCCCGGGCCGTGGCCCTGCCCGGGCGGCGCGCTCGGCGCCGGTGACCCCGGTCACGACCTTCAGCGGAGCAGTATGCGGCGGCGGGGTGCTCGCCGCCGGCCGTGGCGTATCCCGGCTGGCGCTACCTTCCGCATGAGCACAGCCGGCGGCGCTGACCGTGATTCCCGCGGCGATCAGTGCGGCCGCCGCGGCGCGCGCCCGCATGTCCGCCGCCCTCCTGAGCGTCAGCTCTTCCCTTGGCCCGGGACGGCCGGCAGCGCGCGCTCGATGTCGGCGGCCTGGCAGGCCTGGCGCTCATACAACAGACCGTAGGTGAAGGTGTCCTCCCCCGCGTCGCGTGCCTGGCTGACCAGGCCGAGGAGTACCGTCCGGGTGACGACGCTGTCGTGGTGGTCGCCGAGCAGTCCCTGGAGCCCTTTCGCCCGGCTGGCCTGCCGCTTGGCCGCGCCGCCGAGCGCCGGCGCGGCCACCTCCGCAGCGTAGCGCGCGCGCTTGGCGGCCTTGCGTGCCTCGTGGATCGCCGTGTCCTTGTCCGGCGCCTGCGGCACGGCGGCCAGGGCGCGCTCCAGCCGGCGCGCCGCACGCCGCATCGGCTTGCCGAGCGCCTTGCCCGCCCGGCGCACGGCGAGCGGGGTCAGCGGCGGATGGGCGATGAGCCCGTCAAGGCCGTCGAGCAGGCTGAGGTAGCGCCGCCCGTCGAGCGTGCGCACCGCGGCCCGGCGAGCCTGGCCGAGCTCGGCGCCGAAATGCCCGTCGATACGGGCGCTGACCGGACCCGTGACCAGGTCGGGCGGGATACGGGTGAGCTCGCCCGTGAGCCGGTCGAGCAGCACCTCGGCGTCCCGAGCGTGCCCGAGCACGGCCGCGAGCCATTTCAGCTCGTCGCACAGCGACTGGGTCCGCGCCCGCTCGATGATCTCGCCGTACGCCTGCAGCGCGCTCCTGGCCCGGCGGGTGGCGACCCGCATCTGGTGGACGGCGTCCGGCTCGTCCCGCCGCACGAGCGGGTCGTACCGGGTGATCGCGCGAGCCTGCCACCGCACGTAGGCGAGCACCACGTCGCCGGCCGGAGTGCCCGGCGTCAGCCGCGCCGATCCCGCACCGGCGCCGGCCGGATCACCCGCCGCCTGCCTGACGGCCCGCAGCCGTGCGGCGAGCGCCCGCTCCAGCTTGGTCGCTGTCGGGGCCGGCCGCGCGCCGGCCGCGCGCAGCCGTGCGTCGGCGGCCTCGAGCAGTTCGCGGTCACCGGCCGCGAGCTCGAACTCGATCTCGTCCCACGTCGTGGGGGCGGATCCGTCCAGCGGGTCCGCGGACACGTGGTCGGTAGCGATCTCCGCGAGCGTCCGCCCGGCCTCGTCGAGCAGGCGCAGGACGCCGCGGTTGGTCCGCATGTGCACGACGGGCACAAGCGGCGCGCCCCGCGTGTAGGCGCGCACAAGCGCGGCCAGGCTCCTTGGCACCACGGCGGGGCGCCCGGCGGTTGGCTTCGGCGGCGGCAGCCGTATCTCGTCGCGCGCGTCGCCGCCCACCGGCAGTTTCAGGTGCCAGCCCGCGTCCTCGCCGCCGGTGCGCTGGCGCAGGGTGATGCCGTTGCGGATCAGGCGCAGATCCGCCGTGTCGTAGTAGACGGCGTCGAGGACCTGCTCGTCGTGCCGCGAGACGGCGGCCACCCCGGCAACGCCCGTCATGCCCCGCACGGCTCCGACGGCAGCCGCCGCCGAACCAGCGGCGTCGTATTTCCGCTCGATCTCACGGACGACGGTGGCCACGTGCTCGCCCCCGGGACTTAGGGATTACCCGCCTGATTCGTATTTGAACGAGACCTGGAGCTTGATGCGGTAGGTGAGCCCGCCGCCCTCGTCGAGGTGGATGTCCTGCTTGACCACCTCACCGACCCGCAGGTCGCGGATGGTCGCGCTCGCTGTCCGCACCGCCTCCGCGGCGGCGTCCTCCCACGAGACGGTGCTGGTACCGATGATGTCGATTACTTTGTACACGCTCATCCGCGCCCCCAACATCGTCACACATCGGCGCGCATCGCGTCGGCGCCTGGCGGGGTCCTACCCACCGCGGGCGGGAGTATGTGGCGAATCACTCAATGGCGGTCGCCCCGGGATTCATCTTTTGGTAGCTGGTCATGTACGAATGGTGATAGAACAAGTGGGTGCGGCTCACGGCCTGCGTGACGACCCAGGGGTCGTGCACCATCGTGACCCTGGGTGGCTATATCGATCTGAGCACCGGCAAGCAGTTGCGTGACGTGCTCGACGCGGCAGCGAAGACTGCCTCATACCTGGTTGTGGACATGAGCCGGCTCGGGTTCATGGACTCCACCGGGCTCAGTGTGCTGGTCGACATGTACAAGCGCCTGGACAAACGCGGCGGCTCGCTCGCGCTCGCCGCCCCACAGCCGATCGTCGCCAAGGTGCTGGCGATCTCCGGCCTTGACCGCGTGCTCAAGGTGCACGCGAGCGTGGCTCAGGCGGTGGCCACCTCCGCGGGCGGCGGCGCACCTTGACTTGACCCGGGGCCGTCAGCGGCATCGGCGACGCCCGAGCGGTCTGGCCGCGCGGCCGGCGCTGAGCCGGCCGCGCGGCCAGGTCCGCTCAGAGCGGGCGGACCTGCTCGGCCTGCGGGCCTTTCGCGCCCTGACCGGCGGTGAACTCGACCCGCTGATTCTCCTGGAGGCTGCGGAAGCCCTCCACCTGAATGGCGGAGTGGTGAACGAAGACGTCGGCAGTGCCGTCGTCGGGCGCGATGAAGCCATAACCCTTGTCGGCGTTGAACCACTTCACGGTGCCCTGAGCCATGTTTTCTCCTGTTGGGACCATCTTCGGGGTCCACGGGTGTGTGCCCCGGGTTGCTGCGACCGCCGGTCCTTCGAGGCGGGGCTCCGGGATATCAGGACGCCCGCTGTCAGAACTTCGCAGGCGCTGTCACACGTACACGAACTTCGACTACAACCGAGACCATCTAACACCATCGCGCGGCCGCCTGGTCCAACTCCCCGGGGTTTAGGGCGCTCTTTCTGCCGCGGCGGACGGGCATCACGGTGCCAACCACCACCGTCCGGGCAGGTCAATGCCCAGGTCAGCGGCCAGGCCGCCCGCGGGGTGCGCCCCTATCCACCATCGATCCGGGGCGGCCCAGCGTCCGCAACGCCGTCGACCGGATGCGGCTGCGGCAGGCCAACCGCCTGGTATCGGCGGGTGCCAGGATCGGCAAGGACGATCTGGCCCGCATCGAGGCCGCCGACGTCAGGC
>DATFVJ010000181.1:0-19072 GCA_035260365.1 Streptosporangiaceae bacterium | reverse complement strand
CGTTGTCCAGGTACCTGCGGAACGGGCCGGACAGTGCGAAGCCGGCCGCGACGAAGGGAATGAGGCCCGCACCGGCCGCGACGGCGTGGCCGGGCAGGTGGCCGGCCGCGGCCAGGGCGGCGAGCGAGATCACGGAACCGGCGCAGAAGAACACCGCGAGCGTCGCGCGGATCTGCGGTCCGCTGTCCCGCTGGTAGACAAGGGCGATCGGCGGCCCGCCGATGGCCGTGGACGTCGCCGCGGCGCCAGAGACGAATCCGGCCGAAACCAGCGGGCCCGGATTCTTCGCGATCTTGATCTTCAGTACGGAGATCGCGACGACACCGAGCACCACGCCGCCGACCACGCCGCCGACCACGGCGCCGAGCGCGCGCACCGGCAGCGCCACGACGATCGCGGCGCCCGCGAGGGTACCGCCGATGCGGCCGGCCAGCGCCCAGGACAGGCCCGGCCAGTCGGTGTGGCTGGCCTCGTGGGCGAAGGAGAGCAGCGGCAGCAGCCCGGCGGGCACGAGCAGCGCGCCCGGCATGAGCGACGGGTCGAGGATCGTCAGCATCGGTGCCGCCGTGAGGCCGAGCCCGAATCCGGCGCCGCCCTGTACGAGTGCGCCTGCGGTCACGATCAGCCCGGCGAGTGCGATGACAGTGAGATCGGGCATAGCCCTCACGGTATGAACCGAAATGGCCGGACGGAAATGGCCACTCGTGCGTCACGGCAGGTGACCACCGCCCGGCTGCCTCGTGCCGGACGGCAGGTGACCACCGCCCGGCTGCCTCGTGCCGGACGGTACTCTGCGCGGCATGAGCGGGTATACCGGCGGGCGGCGGTTGCTGCTCGTGCACGCCCATCCCGACGACGAGTCGATCTGGACGGGCGGAATCATGGCGAAGTACGCCGCCGAGGGCGCGCACGTGACCCTCGTCACATGCACTCTCGGCGAGCTGGGCGAGGTCATTCCCGCTGCGCTCGATTACCTGCGGGCGGAGCGGGGGGACGGGCTCGGCGCGTACCGCACGGGTGAGCTGGCCGCCGCCTGCGCCGCGCTCGGCGTCACCGACCACAGGTTCCTCGGCGGCGCGGGCAGGTGGCGCGACTCCGGGATGATGGGGACCCCGGCGAACGATGACCCCGGGTGTTTCTGGCGGGCCGATCTCGACGTGGCCGCGGCCGAGCTGACCGGCGTCATCCGCGCCGTTCGGCCGCAGGTCATCGTCACCTACGACCGCGGCGGCGGCTACGGTCATCCCGATCACATCCAGGCGCACCGGGTGGCGTGGCGTGCGTTCGAGCGGTCGGCGGGCCAGGAGTGGCAGGTGGCGAAGTTCTACGCCTACACGGTCCCGCGGGGCGTCCTCGCCGATGCGGTCGAGACGGTGCGCGCGGCGGATACCAGCTTCTGCCTTCCCGGGTCCGCGGCGGACCTGCCGTACGGAGTACCCGACGAGCAGGTGACGACGGAGATCGACGTGACCGCCTACCTCGGTGCCAAGCTGGCGGCGATGCGCGCGCACGCCACCCAGGTCTCGGTCGACGGTGCGTTCTTCGCGCTGTCGAACAACGTCGGCCAGCTGGCGCTCGGCACCGAGTACGTCACACTGCTGGCCGGCCCGCGCGGGAAGGGCACCGGGCCGGCCGACCGCGAGGAGGATCTGTTCGCCGCGCTGCCCTAGCTGCGCGCCGCTGCCCCAGCTTGTGCCCAGGCACGTCGGGCAGTCGGCGACCCGGCGCCGGGTCGCACGGAACTCCGCGGGTCAGGCGGCGGTGCGGCGGCGGAAAAGCGCGCCGGAGACCGCGACGGCGGCGGCGAGGATGCCGCCGCACCAGGCCACCGCCTGCCAGGGGGTGTCGCGGACGCCCTCATGGTCGACGCGGCGATGGGCACGCCGCCAGCCGCGGCCGGGCCGGACGAGGGCTGGCGCGCCGGCCTGGCGCGGTGGGCGTGGGCGGAACGGGCACTCCTGCGCCGTCACCCGTGGGTGCTGCGCGCCCTGTTCGGCGGGCTGCCCGCCACCCCCAACCAGATCGCCTGGCTTGAGCAGGGACTTGCCTGCCTGCGCGGTACCGGCCTGGCCGAGCGCGAGAAACTCTCGGTCATCCTGCTCGTCACCAGCTACGTCAGGATGGAGGCAACGCTCGCCGCCGACGTGTACGCGGCATTCGAGGCGTCCGGCGCCACCGCGCAGCAGGCGATGTCCGCGTACGGCCGTCTCCTCGCCAAGCTGACCGACGCCAAGCACTTCCCTGCCCTGCACGCGGTCATCGAGGCCGGCGTCTTCGACAGCGAGGACGATCCGGACGACGAGTTCATCTTCGGCATCGAGCGCATCCTCGACGGCGTCGGCGCACTCGTCCGCGCCCGCACCACGGTGTGATGATCGTGGCGGCTCACGGGATCAGCCCGTGATCCCCGTATCTTGTCGCTATCCGAGGCTCTCTCGTACCCGCGCCGCTCCTGATCCTCGCCTGGCGCTCCTCACCAATGGCCTGGACGCTGCCGCGCTAAATGGCCCCTTGGTGGTGCCGGAGTCCCCCCGATGGCCCATCGGCGGGGTGCCTGCCCGGCGATGGCGCGCCCGCGGCCGGTCCGCACCCGCGTGCGGTGATCGATGGCCGTTTGGGCGCCAGCGCTGGCGCCCAAACGGCCATCGATCACTGGGAAAACAGCCCAAGATCCGCAACTGTGTCAATCTGCCTGCACTATGTGCAGGCAGATTGACACAGAAACGGATCTTGGGCGCGCCGGAGGGCGCGGCGGGGGTTGGATGGCGCGGTGCGGGCGCTGAGCCGCCTGATGGGATCGCCGGCGCGGCGCACCGCGCGTCATGAGCTTGACTGTTCAAGATCACGAGTGGTGCGAAGGCTCAATCCTTCGCCCAAGTGACCGGATCATGACATCTAGTCACCCGCGTGCCCGGCTCGCCGCGCGCTCCAGCGTGCGGCAGTCCCAGACCGCCACACCGGTCCCACCAGCCCCAGATACCCCGGTGAGTCACCGCGATCACGATTCGGGTCACGTTGGGACGACGCGGAGCCGCGGGCGGCGGCGCGGGCCGCGCTGTCGGCTAGCCTGCTGCCGTGAGGAGCGTGAGTGCGCCACCTGGCCGCCCGAGCCAGCAGGTCCGCGGGCGGGCGTGGGCAACCGCCGCCGCCTACGGTCTGCTGTTCGTCTTTGGCGTCCTGCAGGCGGCGGTCGGTTCCTTCCAGTACAGCCGCGGCTTCGGGAACGTGCCGCTGGCGGCCGTCGGCTTTGCCCTCGCGATCGGCGTCACGACCGCGGCGTGCGGCAAAGGGGTGCGTGCCACCGGCGGCGCGCTGGCCCCGGCGATCGGATGGCTGCTCACGGCCTTTCTGCTGGCGATGCCGCGGCCGGGCGGCAGCGTCGTGATCACCAATACGCTCGCCGGGCAGGTGTATCTCTACGCCGGGGCGCTCGCCGCCGCGATCGGCGTCGGCCTCGGCGCTTCTGCCTGGGCGCGGCGGCAGGCGGCGCCGCCACCGCGTGACCGGTTGCCGCTCAATCGCCGGACGGGCACCTAGCGCGCACCGGACACGCCGCGCCGCGGGCCGCACCCGGACCGGGCGGCGGGCCCGGCGCCGCGACTCAGGAGACGGCTTCCTCGACCCGGTCGAGCGCCCAGTGCAGATCATCCTCGCTGATCACAAGCGGCGGGGCGAGCCTGATGGCGGTGCCGTGCGTGTCCTTGGCGAGGACGCCAAGCTCGGCCAGCCGCTCGCACACCGCGCGTCCAGAAAGCCGGGTGAACTCGACGCCAGCCCACAGCCCGCGGCCGCGCACCCCGGCAACCGCCGAGGCGGGCAGGCGGCCGAGCCGCTCGTGCATCTGGGCGCCGAGGACGGCCGAACGCCGCTGGTACTCGCCCGTCCGCAGCATCGCGATCACCTCGCGGCCGATCGCGCAGGCCAGCGGGTTCCCGCCGAACGTCGACCCGTGCTGGCCCGGCCGGAACACGCCGAGTACGGACCGGCTCGACACGACGGCGGAGACCGGCATGATCCCGCCGCCGAGCGCCTTGCCGAGCAGGTACATGTCGGGTCGCACGCGCTCGTGCTGGCACGCGAACGTGGTGCCGGTGCGCCCGAGCCCGGACTGGATCTCGTCCGCGATCATCAGTGCGCCGTGGTCGGAGCAGAGCCGGCGCACTCCGGCGAGGAAGCCGGCCGGCGGCACGACCACGCCGGCCTCGCCCTGGATCGGCTCGACCAGGACGGCCGCGCAGGCGCCGCCCGCGTCCTTCATCGCCGCGGCAAGCGCGTCCAGGTCCCCGTACGGCACGAGCCGGAACCCGGGCGTGTAGGGACCGTAGGACGCACGCGCGTCTTCGTCGCTCGAGAAGCTGACGATCGTCGTGGTCCTGCCGTGGAAGTTCCCTTCGAAGGCGATGATCACCGCCTGGTCGGCGGGCACGCCCTTGACCTCGTAGGCCCACTTGCGCGCGGTCTTGATGCCGGTTTCCACGGCCTCGGCGCCGCTGTTCATCGGCAGCACCATCTCCATGCCGGCCAGCCCGGCGAGCTCCGCGCAGAACGGCCCGAACTGGTCATGGTCGAACGCGCGGCTCACGAGCGTGACCTGGTCGAGTTGCCTGCGCACGGCCGCGACAAGGCGCGGATGGCGGTGACCGAAGTTGAGCGCCGAGTAGGCGGCGAGCATGTCCACGTACCTGCGGCCGTTGACGTCGGTGACCCAGGCACCTTCGGCCCAGGAGATCACGACCGGCATCGGATGGTAGTTGTGCGCGCTGTGCGCCTCGCTGAGCGCGGTGAGCTCGGCGGCTCTGCTGAGCGCGGTGAGCCCGGCGGCTCTGCTGAGCGCGGTGAGCCCGGCGGCCCCGCTGACCGGGCGGACCTCGTCGTGCACGCTCATGCCGCCCTCCCCGCCTCGCTCCCTGTGCCCCGCAACTCCAGTGTGCAGCACTTGGGTCCGCCTCCCGCCTTGCGGAACTCGGACATCTCGACCGGCACGGGCTCGAACCCCCGCGCCGCGAGCTCGGCCGCGAGCAGCGGCGCCCCGGCCGCGAGCACGACGTGATGCCCGTCGCTCACCGCGTTGAGGGCGAGCAGCGCGGCCTCCTGCTGCGTCGCCTCGATCAGGTCGCCGAACAGTGCGGCGATCGCCGCGCGTCCCGCCCGGTCGAACGCGCCCGGGTAGTAGGCGGCGGTGTCGGCGTCGACGACGCACAGCGCCGTGTCGAGGTGGTAGAAACGCGGATCCACCAGCCGGACGCTCACCACCGGGAGCCCGAACAGCTCCTCGAGCTCTATCCGGGCCGCGGGGTCGCTGCGGAACCCGTGACCGGCGATCACCGCGCGGCCGGCGCACACGAGGTCGCCCTCGCCCTCGTTGGTGACGAGAGGCTCGCGTACGGGCCAGCCGTTGTCGCGAAACCACTCCAGGTACGCTCCGGCTTCCGCGGCGCGTTCCGGATGGCGGAACCGGGCGCCGAGGACCTTGCCGCCGATGACCGTGCCGCCGTTGGCGGCGAACACCATGTCGGGCAGGCCGGGCACCGGGTCGATGAGCGCGACCGTGTGCCCGAGCGCGAGGTAGGTCAGCCGGAGCTGCTCCCACTGCCGCATCGCCCGCGCGGTGTCCACGGGCACCCGCGGGTCCATCCACGGATTGATCGAATAGCCGACCGTGAAATGGGTGGGCGGGCACATCAGGTAGTCACGGGCGTGGCGCGCGGCTGTTGCCCGGATCGCCGCCGGATGCGGCATCCGGGTCGGCGCTGTCTCGATCATCGCTGTCACCTCACCCCTCCACTCGCGGCTGTCATGATCATGGTAAAGGTAGCGGAGACATGCTTGACAGCATGTGAACATGCGTGTACCCGGCGATCTGTTGCGCAACTCTGGCGGATACCTACGGTTTGTTGCAATATCCCGAACGGCTGCCGCGTGCCGCGCCGATGCCCGCAGCGGCTCACGCCACGCGGACGGTCCACGTCTGGCCGTCCGGCGTGTCCGAGACCGTGACGCCCATCGCGGCGAGCCGATCGCGGAGCAGGTCGGCCGCTGCCCAGTCGGCGTCACGCCGCGCCGCCGCGCGGGCCGCCAGGAGTGCGTCGGCGCCGTCTGGCAGCGGCGGCGCGGCCGCGGCGCTCGCGGTGCTCCCCGCGATCTTGCCGACGTCGCGCGCCAGATCCAGCCCCAAAAGCTGGTCCAGGTGCGCGAAGGTCTCGAATTTGGCGCCAGGAGCGACACCGGGGTCCTTCTCGAGCGCGCGAAGCTCGCGCATGGCGGCCGGCGTGTCGAGGTCGCGGTCGAAGGCCGCCACGACCGCCTCCACGTGCGGCCGTGACATCGCCGCGCTCGGCTCGCATGCCCACCCGGCGACCTGCTCCCGCCAGCGCCTGAGCGTCTTGTCGGCGCCGTCGAGCGTGTCCCAGGTCAGGTTCATCTGCTGCCGGTAGCGATGTTCGAGGAAGGCGAGGCGCAGCGCGAGCGGGTCGAGCCCACGCTGGGTGAGGCCGGCCAGCAGCACGACGTTTCCTGTCGACTTGGCCATCTTGCGCCCCTCGAACAGCAGGTGCTCGCCGTGCACCCAGCGCTGGACCACTTCGTGGCCTGTCAGCGTGTTGGACTGCGCGCGTTCGTCCTCGTGGTGCGGGAACCGCAGGTCGACGCCGCCCGTGTGCACGTCGATGCGGTCGCCGAGGTACTGCAGTGACATCGCGGAGCACTCGGTGTGCCAGCCGGGAAACCCGGTGCCCCACGGGGCCGGCCAGGTCAGCTCACGCTCCGGCGAGGTGCCCTTCCACAGCGCCCAGTCCGCGTGGAAGCGCTTGTTCGCCCCGATGGAGTCCGCCAGCCTGCCGGTCGGCCGCAGGTCGCCGAGCCGGTTGCCGGACAGCTCGCCGTAGCCGGGGAAGGACCGGGCGTCGAAGAACACCGAGCCGTCGCCCGCCGGGTAGGCGTTACCCGACTCGATCAGGCGGCCGATCATGTCGATCATGAACGGGATCGATTCTGACGCGCGCGGCGAGTGGTCAGCGGGGCGGATGTTCAGCGCCGCGAGATCGGTGCGGAACGCGGCCTCGTAGAACCGCGCGATCTCGAGCGCGGGCTTGCCCTCGGCGCGTGCCTGGGCGAGCACCTTGTCCTCGCCCCCGGGGTCGATCTCCGCGTCGTCGGCAAGGTGCCCGACGTCGGTGATGTTCTGGCCGACCGTCACCTGCAGGCCGCGCCGTTCCGCAACGCGGCGAATCAGGTCAGGCAGCAGGTAGCTGCGCAGGTTGCCGACGTGAGCGTAGCGGTACACGGTGGGGCCGCACGCGTACAACCGCAGTTCGCCGCGGTGGGCCCGGCCCACCGGTTCGGCCTGCCTGGTCCGTGTGTCATATAGCCGAAGCACAACCTCACCCTACGAGTCCGCCGAGACCACGCTCACCGGCCCGCCGCAAGGGGCGCTGTCCACAGCCGCCGCACGCCATCCACAGATTCCCGTTCACTCCTGCCGAAGCCCTTGACAACCTGGCAAGATCAGCAGCAGGGCAACACCCCCATTGGGCGGGTGGGTAGTGCAAGAGAACAGGATTGTCACAGCGCGCGCAGCCGTTCGGAGGCGGTATTGATCCGCTCGTCGGTCGCGGTGAGCGAGACGCGGACGTGCCGGCCGCCCGTCGGCCCGTAGAACCGGCCCGGCGCGACCAGGATGCCGGCGTCGGCGAGTACGCGTACCGATTCCCAGCAGTCGCGGGCGGGGTGCGACACCCACAGGTACAGGCCGGCCTCGGAATGCTCGGTCTTCCAGCCCGCGGCCTCGAGCGCGGGCAGCAGTGCCTGGCGCCGCGCCGCGTACCTGGCGCGCTGTTCGTCGGCGTGCTCGTCGTCGTCGAGTGCGGCTGCCATCGCGGCCTGGACGGGGGCGGGCACGATCATCCCTGCGTGCCTGCGCACCTCGAGCAGGCCGCGGACCAGTGCGGGGTCGCCCGTGACGAAGCCCGCGCGGTATCCGGCCATGTTCGACCGCTTGGACAGCGAGTGCACGGCGAGCAGGCGATCGGGTGCGCGCTCGCAGACGCTTGGGTGCAGGATCGAGACCGGCTGCGCCTCCCAGCCGAACCCCAGGTAGCACTCGTCGGAGGCGACCACCGCGCCGCGTTCACGCGCCCAGGCGACCACCTTCCGCAGGTGCTCGGCGGGCAGCACCTGACCGGTCGGGTTGGCGGGCGAGTTCACCCAGATCAGCCGGACCGGCGCGGGGCCAACTGCGGTGAGCGAGTCACCAGCCACCGGCCGGGCGCCCGCGAGCCGCGCGCCGATGTCGTAGGTCGGGTACGCCAGGGCGGGATAGGCGACCACGTCGCCGCCGCCCAGACCGAGGAGCGTCGGCAGCCAGGCCACGAACTCCTTGGTCCCGATCACGGGCAGAACCGCATCGGCCTCGGTCACCACCCCGTGCCTGCGGGCCAGCCAGCGGGCCGCCGCCTCGCGGAGCCGCCGCGTGCCCGCGGTATACGGGTAGCCGGGTTCGTCGAACGCGCCGACGAGCGCGTCGCGCACCACGCGGGGCACCGGGTCAACGGGCGTACCCACGGACAGGTCCACGATCCCGCCGGGGTGCGCCGCTGCCTTGTCCCGGTAGGGCGCGAGGGCGTCCCACGGGAACCGCGGCAGCCGCTCAGCCAGGATCAGTGCTCGTCACCCTGCGGCGGGAGCACGGCCACGATCGGGTGGTCCTTGTCGATCTTGCCCACCTTGGACGCGCCGCCCGGTGAGCCGAGATCCTCGAAGAACTCGACGTTGGCCTTGTAGTAATCCTTCCACTGATCCGGCACGTCGTCTTCGTAGAAGATCGCCTCGACCGGGCAGACTGGCTCGCAGGCGCCGCAGTCCACGCACTCGTCCGGGTGTATGTAGAGCATCCGGTCGCCCTCGTAGATGCAATCCACGGGGCACTCTTCGATGCACGCCTTGTCCAGCACATCGACGCAGGGCTGCGCGATGATGTAGGTCACGTCGAACTCCTCTTTCGTCCGGGCCTCGCCACGGCTTCTGGTCCGGGCACGCCACGACCGACCGCAGGTGTGTACCTAGTATCGCCACGCGCCGCGGGCTTTGCGCGCGGAGGTGCTCACCCTTTCCTGCGTCGCGCGGCAAGATCCTATGCTTCCGCGGCGGGACGACCAGCTTTATCTCATAATGTGAGACACTCAATTCTGATTATTGAGATAGTTTCCGTCCACTTTCTCGTCATGAGCTGGGATGATGAGATGGGATGCACGCAGGTACGAAAGCTCGTTTGGTCCTCGGTCGACACACTTGCCCCGGGCCCGGGTGAACGGATTGTCGATCTCGGCTGCGGCGCAAATGATTGCCGATGCCAGAGTTGATCACCCCGATCTCAGTTTCGAGCTTGCCGACGGTCACGACTTCAGCGTCGCTGAGCAGCAGGATGCGGTCTTCTCCAATGCTGCGCTGCACTGGATGAGCCGCGATCCAGACGCGGTGATCGCCCGCGTCCATGCCGCGCTTGTCCCCGGCGGCCGGTTCGTGGCCGAGTTTGGCGCGGCGGGCAACTGCGCGGGTGCTGCTCGCCACGGTCCGGGCGGCGCCGCGCCCGCCTGGCCGAGCGTACGTGCACCGGGGCGTCAGCTCAGCTCGACGGCGGTGACGGGCGCCCCCTGCGCGAGTTTCCAGCCGTGCTCGCCGCTGGACGCGAGCCACTCGTAGCCCGCATAACGTACCTGCCCGAGCCTGTACGTCTTGGCGTGCGCCACCGCCCAGGTCGCGACGGCCCAGCCGGCCTGCAGGGCGGGCACGCGGACGGTCATCCCGCGGGCCGCGGTTTCCGTGGCGGCGGGCGCGCCCGCCGCATCGACCGTGGCGCCGTCACCGGTCAGCTGGCCGAACGTGCGGCTCAGCTGGCTCATCGCCGGTGCGAACTTCGGCTGTTGCTTGGCGTAGGGCGTGTACCAGCACGAGACCGCGCGGGACGCGTTTCCCGTGAAGGCGGCCGAGAGCATGCTGGCCACCTGCTCGTACTGGCCGTACGCGGTGCCGTCGGCGCTGTGCTGCACCGCCTGGGCGGCGCGGTAGATGGGCATGTTCAGGTAGCCGGGCACCTTGACGAGCGCGGCGAAGAACTTCGTGCTCGCGTAGACCGGATCCATGAGCTGGCTCGGCGTGCCCCAGCCCTGGGATGGCCGTTGCTGGAAGATGCCGACGGAGTCGCGGTCGCCGTAGGCGACGTTGTGCATGTGCGATTCCTGCAGCGCGGTCGCGTAGGCGACCGTCACCGCGGTGGGGGGCAGCCGGCGGTGATAACCCACCCCGGCGATGGTCGCCGCTATCGCGGCCTGCTCGGAGTCGAGCTGTACGACCTGCCCCGCGACGGATGCCTGGCAGCCGTCGCCGATCAGGAACGGCTTGGCGTGCTGGAAGACGATGCATCCGCCGATCCCGAGGATCAGAGCCATGGTCAAGGCCGCCGCGAGCGCTCTCCAACGGCTGGCACGTGTCTTCAGCACAGCATCAGACGCTACCCGCAGATGGCCGCCAAGCAGGGCCGGATGGACGGTTGGCGGCCGTGCCAGCCGCGCCGCGGGTCTGCTCCGTTGCCCTGCCGCTAGGCTCGCTCGTATGAGCCAGCCACCAGGGGCGACCGCGGCGCGAGTGAGCGCGCTGCCCGCACAGATCGATGAGCTCTGGGAGCGGTGCGGTGAACTTGACCAGGCCGACACCGCCGCCAGGTCCGTCGTGACGGCCGCGGTCGACGCGCTCGACTCGGGTGTGGCCAGGGTGGCGGCCGTTGACCCGTCGACCGGTCAGGTGGTCGTGGACGAGCGCGCCAAGCGCGCGATCCTGCTGAGCTTCCGGCTGCTGCCGATGGTGCGCTCGCAGGTCGGTGACTTCCACCATCACGACAGGATCCCGCTGAAGACCCGCCTCGACGGCGTCCGGGTGGTGCCGGGCGCGGTCATCCGCTGGGGTGCGTACGTCGCGCCCGGCGTCGTGCTGATGCCGTCGTTCACCAACATCGGCGCCTACGTGGACGCGGGGACGATGGTCGACACGTGGGCGACCGTGGGCTCGTGCGCCCAGATCGGCCGGAACGTTCATCTGTCGGGCGGTGCGGGCATCGGCGGCGTGCTCGAGCCACCGAACGCGGTTCCTGTCGTCGTCGAGGACGACGCGTTCGTCGGCTCCCGCTGCATGGTGGTGGAAGGGGCTCGCGTCCGCACCGGCGCCAAGCTCGGCTCGGGCACGATCCTGGCCGCGACGACGCACGTCATCGACGTGGAGACGGGCGAGGAACTGCCCCGCGGCGAGGCGCCGGCCTGGTCGGTCTGCGTGGGCGGCACGCGCACCAGACGATTTCCCGGCGGGGAGTTCGGCATGCCGTGCGTCCTGGTGCTCAAGCGGCTGCCAGCGGGCAGCCAGCACGACAAGCTGATGCTGAACGAGATTCTCCGCGAGCACGGTGTGAACGCCTAAGATCCCGAACGGCTGCCGCGAAGCGGCATCCATTGGTGCGGGGGGTCCCGTGGGGTGGAGCCCCCCGGGACGGTACTGCCCGGACGGCTGCCGCGAAGCGGTATCCATTGGTGCGGGGGGATCCCGGGGGTCGTCCCCCCGGGACGGTACTGCCCGGACGGCTGCCGCGGATGCGCCGGGCCATGGACGCGCACCAACTCGCGATGTATCGTGTCGGTGTGAATTCCCACACACGAGACGACGTCACCGCCGCGGTCGCAGCACACCGTGACCTGGGCCGCGACTACGACGACGCGGTCGCAGAAGCACTCGTGGAGCGAATCGGCGCCGAGATCGACAAACGGGTGGACGCCCGCCTGGCCCAGGGCGGCGCGCCGCAGCCTGCCGTGCGGCCGGTGGGTCGGCCGGCGTGGTCACAGCTCGTGATGGGCCTCGGCTCGATCGGCCTCGGTATCGGCGCGACCAACGCTGTCGCGTCGGAACACAGCGCAATGCTGGTGGCCTTCATCTGGATCGTCATCGCGGTCATCAACGTCGTTTACGCGCGCCGCCGCTGACACGCGGCAGCGCTTTGCGCCGCCATGGCCGGGGAAGTCCCGCGGCCTCGTTACCGTGTGCCCATGGGAGTGAATTCAGATGTACGGCGCCGGGTGCGCCGGCAGGGACCCGCCACACTGCGCGGCAAGGCGATCCCGCAGACAACCACCGACCAGCGGCTGCTCGACCGGCGCGGTCCCAGCGACTGGGTACACACCGACCCGTGGCGAGTCCTGCGGATCCAAGCCGAGTTCATAGAGGGATTCGGGCTGCTCGCGGAGCTTGGCAAGGCGGTGAGCGTGTTCGGCTCGGCGCGGGCGACGCCAGGATCGGCGGAGTACGACCTCGCCGAGAAGATCGGGGCCGGGCTCGCAGGCGCCGGATACGCGCTGATCACCGGCGGTGGCCCCGGGGTCATGGAGGCGGTGAACAAGGGCGCGGTCGGCGCCGGTGGGGTATCGGTTGGCCTGGGCATCGAGCTGCCGCTCGAGCAGGGACTCAACGATTACGTCGAGATCGGGCTCGAGTTCAGGTACTTCTTTGTGCGCAAGACAATGTTCATCAAATATTCGCAGGCGTTCGTGGTGATGCCGGGCGGTTACGGCACGCTGGACGAGCTCTTCGAGGCCATCACGCTGGTCCAGACCGGGAAGATCACCGCTTTCCCGATCGTGCTGGTGGGAAGCTCCTACTGGAGCGGCCTCATTTCATGGATCACAAGCACGCTGCTCACGGAGGGAAAGATTTCTCCTGGCGACCATGAACTGTTTCACCTGACGGATGATCCGGCGGAGGTCGTCCGCATCATCATGGAAGCTCACCACCAGAATGCAGAGCTGATATGACCGAACCCGCACGCCCGGCGCTTGCCGTCTGTGTCTTCTGCGCTTCCGCCTCCGGGATCAGCGGTGCGCATCTCGATCTGGCCGCCGAGGTCGGCACCGAGCTCGCCAGGCGAGGTCACGTGCTGATCAGCGGCGGCGGCCTCGCGGCCGCGATGGGGGCCGTCGCACGTGCCGCGCGCGACGGCGGTGCCCGCACCGTCGGGGTGATCCCGCAGGCGCTCGCGGGCGCCGAGATCGCGGACAGCGAATCCGATGAACTGCTGGTCACGGCGGACATGTGCACGCGCAAGGCGGAGATGATGCGCCGGGCCGACGCGTACCTCACCCTGCCCGGCGGCCTCGGCACGCTCGACGAGTTGCTCGAGGTGTGGACGACCCGCGCGCTCGGCCTGCACGGCAAGCCGGTCGTGGTGCTCGACCCCGACGGGATTTTCGCCCCGTTCCGCGAGTTCACTGGGCAACTGTGCGCGCAGGGCTTCGTCCGGCCAGGTGCGCTCGACGTCGTGACGTGGGTGACGTCGGCGGCCGCCGCGCTCGACGCGATCGAGCAACAGGCGGTGCCCGCTCAGGCCAGCCCGCGACGGGTCCAGGACGGTTCACGCGAACCGCGGATGGACTCCACCATCTCCACCGCCTGACGGACCGCCGCGACGTGCCTGGTCCGCACGATCCTCGCGCCGAGCCAGGCACAGACCGCGGCGACCGCGAGGGTGCTCGCGACCTCCGCCGCGTCGACGTCCACCACCACGGCCCATCCGATGGCCGTTAGCCTGCCGACGTCAGCGGGTGCCCCCGTGACCAGGAGGGATTCGCGGCGGACGCTGCCGCTCCCGCCGCCGGGGGGCCCGTCTGCGGCGCGGCGAAGCAGGGTCGCCCCGGTTCGTTCCGCGATGACAGGGTCGCGGGTCAGGTCTGCCCCGTGCGCGTCGGCGCAGATGATGACGGCGGGGTCGATGGCACGCACCGTGCTGATGGCCTCGGCGTTCGCCACGCCGAGGTCGACCAGGCGAGCACCATCCGCGACAGCGCCGCGCACCGCGGCCAGGGCCGCGCTGCGCATGGCCGCCCGAGCGTCATCTTGGCGTGGCGAGCGCCGGGGCCAGTTGGCGTCCTCGGAATCGGTGACAGGCCAACCGATATGCGCCATGATCGCTGGTCTGTCGGCCAGCACTCTGCCCCGCAGTCTCAACTCCACGGGCTGAGCATGGCACGATGCATTACGTGCTCGTGCTGATGGCCGCCGCCATCGTCGCGATCCTGGTCGCCGTCGTGATGGTCGCGGTCGGCCGGGGCGGCGAGATGGCGCAGTTTCCGAATGACTACGCGCCACCCGAGTTCGGTGCGCTTGCCGCCACCGACGTCGCGCTGCTCAGGCCCCCGACTGCCCTGTGGGGTTACCACATGCAGGCGACTGACGAGGCGCTGAACGACATTGCCATGGCGCTGAGTGAGCGTGACGTGCGCATCGCGTCGCTCGAACGGCAGCTTGCCGACCTGCGCGCGGGCTCGCCCGCGCCCGCCCAAGGCGCACGGACGCCGGCGCCCACCACGCCAGCTTCGGGTCTGCCGGGGCCCGTTCCGCCGGCGCCCGGCCTGCCGGCCGGCGCTACATCCGCGGGCGCGCTCGGTGCCGCCGCCAGGGCCGCGGCCGCGCGGCACGCCCGGCCCGCGGACGCCAGTGCGCCTGCGGCCGCGGCCGAGCCCGCGCCCGGGGAGACCTCGGGCCCGGTGCCCGGCGCTGGTGTGGCGGCCGGGCCGGGCGCCACGTCCGCGGCAGAAACGAACCGCGCAGGTGACCGGGCGCCCGCGGCGAACTCCGAACCCACGGCTACCCCGGCGCCAACCGGCGCCGGGCGCGATCCGGCCGAAGCGGCGCCACAAGCGCACGTGGCGGGCGGAGAATCCGGCGACTCGGGGACGGGATGGCCAGATCGCGCGGATCGCTCAGCGCCGTCCGGGCAGCCGGGGGCGGACGCGGCGGGCGGTGGGCCGGTGCCGGAGGCCGGGCCGCCGACCTGGCCGGGCTGGCCGGGGTGGCCGGGCGCCACCGACGAGGAGCAGGACTCGCATTCCGGATCCCAGCCGGCGCCACCGCATTCTCGCTCGCAGCCAGAGGCGTCGCCGCGGCCGCCGTCAGAGGAGGAAGAGGCGTGGTGAGCCGTGGTGAGTGA
The DNA here is from genome assembly GCA_035260365.1 of Streptosporangiaceae bacterium. Lineage (GTDB taxonomy): Bacteria > Actinomycetota > Actinomycetes > Streptosporangiales > Streptosporangiaceae > DATFVJ01. The sequence goes on along the minus strand of DATFVJ010000181.1, from coordinate 4,059 downwards.
GAAAAGGACGGCGCCGCAGGCCCGCGGTGAAGGCGGCGCTGGCGCGGACAGCGACCCCCTGGCACCCCAGGCCGAGATCGCGCGGGCGCACGAGCACGAAGCCGTGCCGGGTCCCGACGGCCGCCGCCGCTGCCCGTGGGGCCTTGCGGCGGCCGAATACCTCTCGTATCACGATGAGGAGTGGGGCCGTCCGGTCACGGACGATCAGGGCATATTCGAGCGCCTCTGTCTTGAGGCGTTCCAGTCGGGCCTGTCGTGGCTGACGATCTTGCGGAAGCGGGCCAACTTCCGCACGGCGTTCCGCGGGTTTGACATCGAGGCGGTCGCCGGATTCGGGCCGGGCGACGTGAGCCGTCTCCTCGCCGACGCGGGCATCATACGTAACCGCGCGAAGATCGAGGCGGCCATCGCGAACGCCCGTGCGGCCCTGGACATGCCGGGCGGGCTTGCGGCGGCGGTGTGGCGTTACGCCGACCCCGATGCGCCGGCTCCGCGCACGCTCGCTGATGTGCCGGCCACCACGCCCGGTTCTGTGGCCCTCGCGCGCGAACTCAAGCGCGACGGTTTCCGGTTCGTCGGGCCTACGACCGTGTACGCCACGATGCAGGCCTGCGGACTCGTCGACGACCACCTCCAAGGCTGCTTCCGCCGGGGCGTGTACCGCACAGGCGCCCCGGGATGAAGATGATCGCGACCCGCGGCCGGGAAACGCATGCTGTCCTGAGCGTCTCGTCTTGTGATTCACACGATTATGTCGGAGCGTATTCACCTGCTCGGCAGAGTGTTACATACTGGCTCAGTGGAGGCGACGTGATGGAGGCCAAGCGCGCACCGGCAGGTGTGGACCTGAGCAGGCCGAGCCCGGCCCGGTTATACGACTACTACCTGGGCGGCACGAATAACTTCCAAATCGACCGCGACGCCGCCCGCATGATCATGAAGGCGGTTCCCGAGCTTCCTGACATCGCGTGGGCGAACCGGGGATTCCACCAGCGGTCGGCCCGCTGGATCGCCGAGCGCGGCGTCCGCCAGTTCATCGACGTGGGGGCCGGGCTGCCTACTGTGGGCAACACGCACGAGGTCGTGCAGCAGGTAGTTCCCGGCGCGCGGGTCGCCTACATCGACAACGATCCGATGGTGGCGGCGTATACCAGGTCGCTGATCACCCTCACGGCGGACACAAAGATGATCACGGGCGACATTCGCCGCCCCGATGACGTGCTGAACGATCCTGAACTGCGCGGTCTGATCGATTTTGCCGAACCTGTCGGCTTTCTGATTACGGCGGTTCTGCATTTCGTGACCGACGACGACGTTGATCCGTGGCGCGTATTAGCCCGCTACACGGACGTGCTCGCGAGCGGGAGTTACCTGTCGCTGACGCACATCACCGCGGACAAGAACCCGCCGCAAGCGGTGAAGGCCTTCCTCGACGTCTACGCGAACGCCACGCAGAAGGGCTGTTTCCGCACGAAAGAACAGGTAGAACGGTTCTTCGAAGGGCTGGAACTCGTCCCGCCCTACGAGGGCGCCGATCCGGGCCTGTGTTACGCGGGCGAGTGGGGCGCGGAGGATCCGGCCCTGGCGGACAGCGAAGGATCCCGGTGGTTATGGTGCGGGGTTGCCCGCCGTCCGTGAAAGCTCGCGCCGTCCGATGCGACTGGCGTGAAACCGCCGGTCACGCGAGAGTACGGGGGACGCGCCGCGCAGGCGCGTGAGAGAGGGGTTCATTGTGGCTAGCAAGCCGACCGCGGGGGACCTGGGTATCGACATCGAGGCGCAGTCCTGGCATCGTTCTGGAAACGGGGATGGCGCGATCGAGGTCGCATTCGTGCACGATCCGGCTGGTGCGGCGGGGGACTGGGTCCTGATGCGCGTGGCTGGGGACCCGGCCGGCCGGGTGCTCGCATACGACCGTTACGAATGGGAATGCTTTCTCGACGGCGTCAAGAAGGGTGAGTTTGACGACGGATCGAGCTAGGCCGTGTCTCGTAGATCACGGTGGATGCGGGCGGTGATCCAGGCGGCGGTCCGGCCAGGCGGAGGAGGAGGAGCCGATAGTGGTTCCTATCGGCGACGGCGACGCCGCCGCCGGCTGTCGTCTGGGTGCCGATCCGCGCCGCCAGAGATCTACGAGACACGGCCTAGGCCTAGGGGCGGGGTGCTCGGCCAGGCCGCACGACGGCGGATCGACCGTGGGCCGGCAACCCAGCCGCGGGCTGCGCGCCCAAACCGGCCCGGTCATGTCGGGCGCATGGCGCATGACTGCGGCACAGCCCTGGGGTGCATCGGCGGCGCGCGCGGCTGCGCGGAGTCGCAGCGATGCCAGCGGCGAACGGGCACCTCGTGCGAGACGGTGTCCGCGCAAATATCCATGCTAATACTTGTGATTCACAAGTTGGGTAGCGTTATGCTAAATACGGTGCTTTGTCAAGGAGGATGCCCCAGATGATGGACGATGCCCGCGGCGCGACCGTGGCGAAGCGCCGTCTGTCCCGCATCCTCGCAGATATGCGCGTCGAGAGCGGTTACACGGCCAACCACGTCTGCGACATCCTGAACTGGGGCCGCGGCAAGGTGGGCCGCTTCGAGGCCAATCAGTGGAAGCGGCCCGAGATGAGCGACATCAGGGACCTCTTACGCATCTACGGCGTGGTCGGCGAGAAGCGGATGGAGGTCGAGAATCTCGCGATCCGGGCGCGCGCCAGGCCGTGGTGGCGTGACTACGGCGACGTGTTCGACAACGAATTTCCCGGCTTCGAAGCTGACGCCGCGGAGATACGCGTGTTCATGCCGCTGGTCGTGCCCGGCCTGCTGCAGACGCCCGCCTATATCGACGCTCTCCTTCGGGTCGGACCCAGGCCACTGGCATGGCGTCGGCGCGCACTTGAGGCGCGCCTGCGGCGCCAGCAGGTCCTCGATCGCGAGGATGGCACGGCCCCCGGGCTCATCGCGGTAATTACCGAGGCGTCGCTGATGTACCGCTGGAGCACCCGGGTCGAGCGGTGCGAGCAGGTCGCTCACCTGGTCGAGATGAGCCGCCGGCCCGATGTCGAACTCCGCATTCAGCGCTTCGTCGACGGGCCGCCCACCGGCATGCTCTCAATGATCGACATCTTCGACTTCACCGGCGGCGAGCCAAGCGCCGTGTTCGTGGAGGCTGAACTGACCATTCAGGAGGTGACGAGCAAAGAGCAGGTGAAGACGTACAGCCAGGCGTTCGACCGGGCGCGTGACGCGGCGGTGGAACCCGCAGAAACCACGACATATCTTGAGCAACTCATTGAGAAACTGGAGTGAGCAAAATGACCGACCTGTCTCGAGCTGTGTGGCGGAAAGCCCGCAGAAGCGGCCACAACGGGGGTTGTGTTGAAGTCGCTGCCAACCTTCCGGACGTGATCGCCGTCCGGGATAGCAAGCGCCCAGACGACGGCGCCCATGTGGTGGGCCGTGCGGCGTTCGCGGCGTTCCTCGCGGACGCCAAAGCGGGCCGCTACGATATTTGAATCATCACCTGCGGCGTCGCAGAAGAGTCCCCCGGACTGCCCTCCGGGGGACTCTTCTATTACCGTGCCTGTCTCGAAGGCGCGGCGGCGACCGGATCGTTCCGCCACGATTTTGACTGTACACGCGCCGCACGCCCCGTGCATATGCGCAGCTCAATGGTGTCCCATGGGGTATGGCAACGGGCAAAAGGGATAAAGTAGCGCAGCGCACGCGAGTCGGGCGCACCGGGCTGAACCGGTAGAGGGACGGTGCTCCGCACACTCATGCGGACGTGATCTTCATCCGGTCACAGCAAAATTATGAAGATACCGTTGCGAAGACGCGTACATGACTCATAATCTGTGTTTCACAGATTTACACATGCCAAGCTGAAGATCAAGGTGATCGCCACCTCGGGCCTGCCCGAGGTGCTCATCAATCTGCCCGTGCCAGTGGACGGGGGCGGTCCGGGCAGTATGTCGCCGGCGGCAGCCGGGGGGTTGTGCTGAGGGCTGTCCCGGCGTGGCCGTGCCAGCGGTGACGGGGGGGAATCGCACCGCTGGCACGGCCATG
>DATFVJ010000180.1:0-4366 GCA_035260365.1 Streptosporangiaceae bacterium | reverse complement strand
CGGCCGGGCAGAGCGCGAAGCTGGCCAGGGTGGGGTGGGTCAGCCCGCCGAGGAAGAGGCCAGCGCCGAGCGTGAGCTGCAGCGGCCAGCGCAGCGGCAGCCGCGGCCCGTCGCTGCTCCCGCTGCCCGGAAGGGCGGGGAGTACGAGCACGGCCGCGACGACGAGGACGGGCATGGGCGCGGCGAACGCCCAGCGCCAGCCGAATGCCGTCGTGATCGCCGCGCCAAGCGGCGGGCCGAACAACCCCGGCAAGATCCACATCGATGCCAGGAGCGCGAGCACGCGCGGCCGGAGCCGGTCGGGGTAGGTCTTCGCGACAGCGCCGAGGGAGACGGCGTACAGCCCGCCCGCCGCGATCCCTTGGAGAAACCGCCCGGCCGCCACGATCAGCATGCTCGGCGCGAGAGCGGCGAGGACGAGACCGCCAGCGAACATGGCGAGCAGCACGGCAAGCGGCCGGCGCGGCCCGAACCGGTCCACCGCCCGCCCGCCGACCGGGATCGCGCCGAACGCGCCGAAGCTCGACGCGGCCAGCGCCCATCCGTACAGCGGCAGCCCACCGAGATCGGCGCGGATCGCGGGCAGGATCGCGATGGCCATGAGCGCCTCGATGGCGAACAGAGCCTCCAGGATCAGCAGGCCCGCCGTGAGGCGGCCGCGCTTGCCCGCGAACACCTCCCGCCACGACGGCGGCCGCCGGGCCTTGGCCGCCTGAATCTCGTCCCCCGCCCGCGGCAGCGGTGTCGCTTTCGCCACGCCGCTGCCACGGTCTTCAGGTTCGCGATTCGATCCGATGTCGTGCTGCCTTTCTGCGTCCGCCGCTCTGTGTCCGCCGCTCTGTGTCCGCCGCACCGCGCCTTGCGGCGTACGCCGTCGACTGTCGCTCACCGTCCAGGCCGCGGCGTGATTGCCCGCCACGTGACCATTGCCAAGTTCAGCACAGGTCCCGGTACTGCCTGGCCCGGCCCGCCGGGCCAGGCAGTACCGGGACCGCGCCCCTGACGAGCAAGGCGCCGCCGCCAAAGCAGGGGATCCGGGGGGTCGTCCCCCCGGGGAACCGCGCCGCGCGGGAATGCGACACTGAGCTTTGGAGGCGGCGATGCCAGGAATGCGCGTGACACGCGACGCTGCGATGCGGGCACGGGACGTATCCAGGCCGCACCCGGAGCACGAAGCCATGGCTCCTCAGCAGGGCGGCGGCGGCCGCGCCAACAGCAGCGGCGCGACAGGCAGCGCGGCCCGCGACCGCAACAGTTCGACAGCCAGCACGGCCGCCGACAACCGCGACGCGACCGGCAGCGCGGCCCGCGACCGCAACAGTGCGACCGGCAGCGCGGCCCGCGACCGCAACAGCGCGACAGGCGGCATTGTTCGCGACAGCGGGCCGGGCCGTGCTGCCGGCACCGCACCTGCCAACGCCGCCCCATCCGGCGCCTCCCCAACCAGTGCCGCCTGGCGCAGCGCCGCACCGCCCACTAACGCATCGCCCACTAACGCATCGCCCAGTACCGCCGCGCCCAGTGCCGGGCCGCCAAGTACGGCGCCAGCCGCCGCCCGGTCCGGCGAATCAGCGAGCCCGGCGGTGAAACGACGGGACGAACCGGCGTCACACGTGCAACACCCACCCAGCGGCCCTGCGCCAGCGGGGCCGGGCCCACACAGCCCGCCACCGCAGAACCGGGCACCGCAAAACCCGGCCTCGCAAAACCCGGCGGCCCAGCACCCGGCATCCCAAAGCCCGGCATCCCAAAGCCCGGCGGCCCAGCACCCAGCGGCACAGGGCAGCGGGGGCAAACAACGTCGGCGTAAGCGCCGCCGTCGCACGCGCTAAGCGCTCGCACGTTCCCGCGGGGTGTGAGCCGGCCCACCCATGCCGCATCTGCGCGCGGCTCACTCGACCATGCGGTCACTCGCCGATGCACCTGGCCGACCGCAGCCGACGCCGCGGTGAACCGTCAGGTGAATATGGGGTCGCGGGTGCGGCTCCGCTTCAGCTCGAAGAATCCGTCGGTGCCCGCGACGAGCAGCACGCCGTCCCACAGCCGGGTGGCGGCCTCACCGCGGGGGATGGGCGTCACCACGGGCCCGAAGAAGGAGCTGCCGTTCACGGAGATCACCGGGGTGCCGACCTCGTATCCGACCCGGCCCATGCCGTCGTGGTGCGACGCGCGCAGCGCCTCGTCGTACTCCGATGTGTCCATCGCGTCAGCCAACTCGCCCGGCAGTCCCGCCTCGGCGAGCGCGGCCTCGATCACCGCGCGCTCCCTGGGCTGCTTCTCGTGGTGGAACCGGGTGCCGAGTGCGGTGTAGAGCGGCCCGAGCACGTCGGAGCCGAACTTCTGCTCGGCGGCGATGCACACCCGGACCGGCCCCCATCCGGTAGCCAGCAGCTCACGGTAGCGCTCGGGGAGATCGGTCTTGTCCTCGTTGAGTACGGACAGGCTCATCACGTGCCAGTGCGGCCGGATCGGCCGCTGCTTCGCGACCTCGAGCAGCCACCTGGAGGTGATCCACGCCCAAGGACAGATCGGATCGAACCAGAAATCAACCTGTACAGGGTCTTGCGTGTCTGCCATGACCGTCGCAACCGCGACGCGGACCCGGTCATTCCTCAAGCGGCCATGAAATGATGCGGAAAGCAGGCGGCAGCAGCGGGGGCGCGGCAGGCCCATGGCCAAAGCACCGACGCTGTATCTGTACCTTGATATCCCATATGCAGCGCAAACACTCGAAGGGAACGGCACGTGGCGGGCAACCTGACCAGGAACGAAGCGCGGGAGCGGGCGAGCCTGCTCGCCGTGGACTCGTACGCCGTCGAGCTCGACCTGACGGGTGACGAACGGACGTTCAGGTCGGTTACCCACGCCAGATTCCGCTGCGCGAGCCCCGGCTCGAGCACCTTCATCGAGCTCGAAGCCGACGGGGTCCACGAAATCAGCCTGAACGGCCGCGCGCTTGACACGTCAACCTTCGCCGACAGCCGGATCACCCTCCCCGGCCTCGCCGCGAGCAACGAGCTTCGGATCATCGCCGACTGCGCGTACTCGAGAAGCGGCGAGGGGCTCCACAGGTTTACCGATCCGGTCGACGGCGAGGTGTACCTCTACTCGCATTTGGAGCCGGCCGATGCGCACCGTGTATTCGCGTGCTTCGACCAGCCAGACCTGAAGGCGACCTTCGAATTCACCGTGACCGTGCCCACGGGCTGGCTGGTGGTGAGCAACAACGCGCCAGATGTGACGGCTCAGCCGTGCGGTGAGGCCGCCACCCGCTGGCACTTCCCGCCGACGCCCGTGCTGTCGGCCTACGTCACCGCGGTCTGCGCGGGCGCCTATCACGAGCTGCGGGACTCCTTCGACGGAATCCCGCTCGGCGTGTACTGTCGCAGGTCGCTTGCCGAGTACCTCGATCCTGACGAGATTCTGGAGGTCACGAGGCAGGGTTTCGGCTTCTTCCACGAGACGTTCGGGATCAAGTACCCGTTCGGCAAGTACGACCAGCTATTTGTGCCTGAATTCAACGTTGGCGCGATGGAGAACGTCGGCTGCGTGACCTTCCTCGAGGAATACGTGTTCCGCTCGCGGGTCACCGATTCCTATCGCGAGGCCCGCGCCGAGACGATCCTGCACGAAATGGCGCACATGTGGTTCGGCAATCTCGTCACGATGCGCTGGTGGGACGACCTGTGGCTGAACGAGTCCTTCGCCACCTTCGCGGGGACACTCGCGCTCGCGGAGGCGACCCGCTGGAGCAACGCCTGGACCACCTTTGCCCAGCTCTTCAAGACGATGGCGTACCGCCAGGACCAGTTGCCTTCGACGCATCCCATCTCCGCGGACATCCCGGACATCCACGCGGTCGAGGTCAACTTCGACGGGATCACGTACTACAAGGGCGCGTCAGTGCTCAAACAGCTTGTCGCCTACGTCGGGCTCGACAACTTCATGGCCGGCGTGCGCCGTTACTTCGAGCGGCACGCCTGGGGTAACGCAACCCTGAACGACCTGCTCACGGCGCTCGAGGAGACCTCGGGCCGGGATCTCGCCTCCTGGTCGAAGGAGTGGCTCGAGTCCGCGGGCGTCAACACGCTGCGGCCGTCGTACGAGCTGGACTCTGGCGGCCGGTTCACCTCGTTCAGGGTGCTGCAGGAAGCGCCGCCCGAGCATCCGGAGCTGCGCCCGCACCGGCTGGCCGTCGGGCTTTACGACCGAGCGGACGACGACGTGCTCACTCGCCGTCACCGGGTCGAGATCGACATCGACGGCGAGCGTACCGAGGTGCCCGAGCTGGTCGGCCGCGACCGCCCGGACCTGGTGCTCGTCAACGACGACGACCTAACGTACGCCAAGATCCGGCTCGACGAGC
>DATFVJ010000179.1:0-5172 GCA_035260365.1 Streptosporangiaceae bacterium | reverse complement strand
TACAAGGTCAACCCGCCGCTGCGGACCGCCGTCGACGTCGCGGCGCTGCGCGCGGCGCTCGCCGACGGCACCATCGACTGTGTGGCCACCGACCACGCACCGCACCCGGCCGAGGACAAGGAGACCGAGTGGGCGGCCGCCGCCTTCGGGATGACCGGCCTGGAGACCGCGCTGCGCGTGGTCCACGAGGCGATGGTCGAGACCGGCCTGCTCGACTGGGCCGGCGTCGCGGACCGGATGTCGGCTCGCCCGGCGCGGATAGGGCGCCTGGCCGGGCATGGCCAGCCGCTGCGGGCTGGTTCCCCGGCCTGCCTGACGCTGTACGACCCGGCTGGGCGGGCGGCAATGGACCCGTCAGGCTCGCCGTCGAAGAGCCGTAACACGCCGTTCGCGGGCATGATCCTGCCCGGCCGGGTGGTCGCGACGTTCCTGCGCGGCGCGCCGACCGTGCTCGACGGGAAGCTGGCATGACCGGCCCGGCGGCCGTCCTGGTCCTCGAGGACGGCTGGGTGCTTCGCGGCACCGCGTTCGGCGCGGCCGCCCCGCGGCCGCCACAGTCCCAGCCGCCGCAGTCCCAGCCGCCCCGGTCGCAGCCGGCGGCCGCCTCGTTCGGCGAGATTGTCTTCAACACCGGCATGACCGGCTACCAGGAGACGTTGACCGACCCGTCGTACCACAGGCAGATCGTGGCGATGACGGCGCCGCACATCGGCAACACGGGCACCAACGACGAAGATCACGAGTCGCGGCGGATCTGGGTGGCAGGTTACGTGGTCCGCGAGCTGGCCAGGATCGCGTCGAGCTGGCGGGCGATCCGCAGCCTCGACGACGAACTGCGGGCCAGGGGCGTCCCTGGTATCGCCGTCGTGGGGACCCGCGCGCTCACCAGGCACCTGCGTGACAAGGGCGCCATGCGCGCCGCAATCTCCGCGGCGCCCGCCGACGTGGCACATCCGGACGGCCTGATCGAGCAGGTGCTGGCCAGCCCGTCGATGGCCGGCGCCGACCTGGCCCGCGAGGTGTCCACGCCGGAGCCTTACGTGGTGCGGCCGCCGGACGGTACCCCGGTCAGATACCGGGTCGCCGCGGTGGACCTGGGCATCAAGGCGATGACGCCGCGCAAGATGGCCGAACGCGGCTGCGAGGTGCACGTGCTCCCCGCGACCGCCACCACCGCGGACATCCTGGCTGTCGCGCCGGACGGGGTGTTCTTCAGCAACGGCCCCGGTGATCCGGCCGCGGCCGGTTACGCCGTCGGGGCACTGCGCGGCGTGCTCGACGAGCGGGTCCCGGTTTTCGGTATCTGCCTGGGCAGCCAGATACTCGGCCGCGCGCTCGGGCTCGGGACCTACAAGCTGCTGTTCGGGCACCGCGGCGTCAACCAGCCGGTGGCGGACCTGGCGACCGGCCGCGTGCACATCACCAGTCACAACCACGGGTTCGCCGTGACACCGCCCGGATTCGGGACCGATGAGCCTGGTGGGGCCGATGAGGCTGGTGGGGGAATTGGGGGGATTTACGGCCAGCGCGGGGTCGCACGCTCTGGGTCCGCGGGCGCTGGGTCCGCAGGTACGGGCGCGGGGGCGCCAGCGCAGCCGTTCGGGACCGTTTATGGTCGCGCCGAGGTGAGTCACGTCTGCCTGAACGACGGCGTCATCGAGGGGCTGCGGCTGCTCGACCGCCCGGCTTTCAGCGTTCAGTATCACCCGGAGGCGGCGCCAGGGCCGCACGACGCCGCGGGGCTGTTCGACCGGTTCACCGAGCTGATGGACGGCGGGCGCTGATGCCGCGCCGCGCCGACCTGCGCTCGGTTCTCGTGATCGGCTCCGGCCCGATCGTGATCGGCCAGGCCTGCGAGTTCGACTACTCGGGCACCCAGGCCTGCCGGGTGTTGCGGCAGGAGGGAATCCGGGTCAGCCTGGTCAATTCCAACCCCGCGACGATCATGACCGACCCCGAGTTCGCCGACGCCACGTACGTCGAGCCGATCACCCCCGACGTCGTGGCCACGGTCATCGAGCGCGAACGACCCGACGCCCTGCTGCCCACGCTTGGCGGCCAAACGGCGCTCAACTGTGCCGTCGCGCTGCACGAGTCTGGCGTACTTCGAGAGCACGGGGTCGAGCTGATCGGCGCGCGGATCGACGCGATCCGCGCGGGCGAGGACCGCGAGCGGTTCAAGGAGATCGTCACCGGTCTCGGTGCGGCGGTACCGCGCAGCCTGATCTGCCACGGCATGGGCGAGTGCCTGCGGGGCGCGGCGGACCTCGGCTACCCGGTCGTCGTGCGGCCGTCGTACACGCTCGGGGGATCGGGCTCGGGGATCGCGGCGAGCGAGGCGGAGCTGCGGCTGGTCGCTGGCGCCGGCCTCGACGCGAGCCCGGTGACCGAGGTGCTGCTCGAGGAGTCGATCCTCGGCTGGAAGGAGTTCGAGCTCGAGCTGATGCGCGACCGCCACGACAACGTGGTGGTGGTGTGCTCGATCGAGAACGTCGACCCGATGGGCGTGCACACCGGTGACTCGGTGACGGTGGCGCCCGCGATGACGCTGACCGACCGCGAGTACCAGCACATGCGCGACGTCGCGATCGCGGTGATCCGCGCGGTCGGGGTGGACACGGGCGGCTGCAACATCCAGTTCGCGGTGGAGCCCGCGACCGGCCGGATGGTCGTGATCGAGATGAACCCGCGGGTGTCGCGCTCCTCGGCGCTCGCGTCCAAGGCCACCGGGTTCCCCATCGCCAAGATCGCGGCGAAGCTGGCCATCGGCTACACCCTGGACGAGATCCCCAACGACATCACCGGCGAGACCCCGGCCAGCTTCGAGCCGAGCCTGGACTACGTGGTGGTCAAGGTGCCCAGGTTCGCGTTCGAGAAGTTCCCCGGCGCCGATACCGCCCTGACCACGCACATGAAGTCGGTCGGGGAGGCGATGGCGATCGGCCGGTCGTTCCCCGAGGCGCTGCAGAAGGCCCTGAGATCGCTTGAGCGGCCCGGAGCCTCGTTCTCCTGGGCAGATGCCCCAGGAGACGCCGCTGACCTGCTGGAGCGCTGCAGGACGCCGCACGACGGCAGGCTGGCGGCCGTCCACCAGGCGCTGCGGGCCGGAGTGGGCGTGGCCAGCCTGTACGAAGCGACAGGAATCGACCCCTGGTTTCTTGATCAGATTGCTGGGATCGAAGAGGAAGCCGAACGGCTCACGCGGGCTGACGTGCTCTCGGCCAGCGTCCTCACGTCCGCCAAGCGCCTCGGCTTCGCTGACGCGCAGATCGGCGAGCTGCGCCGGATGCCGGAGACCGTCGTGCGTGAGCTGCGCCGCGCGCTCGGCGTCCGGCCCGTCTACCACACGGTCGACACGTGCGCGGCCGAGTTCGCCGCGCGCACGCCGTACCTGTACTCGACGTACGACCAGCAGACCGAGGTTCCCGGTGGCAGCACGCCGAAGGTGATCATCCTCGGCAGCGGCCCGAACCGCATCGGGCAGGGCATCGAGTTCGACTACGCGTGCGTGCACGCCTCGTTCGCGCTGTCCGGCGCGGGCTACGAGACCGTGATGGTCAACTGCAACCCGGAGACGGTGTCCACCGACTACGACACGTCAGGCCGGCTGTACTTCGAGCCGCTCACCCTGGAGGACGTGCTCGAGGTGGTGGCCGCCGAGCAGGCGGCCGGCCCGGTCGCCGGGGTCATCGTGCAGCTCGGCGGGCAGACGCCGCTCGGCCTGGCGCGCGGCCTCGCCGACGCGGGCGTGCCGATCGCGGGCACCAGCCCCGATGCCATCCACCTGGCGGAGGAACGCGGCGCGTTCGGCGGGCTGCTCGACGCGGCCGGCCTGCCCACGCCCCGCCACGGCACCGCGTCCTCGTACGCCGAGGCCAAGGCGATCGCCGACAAGATCGGCTATCCGGTGCTCGTCCGGCCCTCGTACGTGCTCGGCGGCCGCGGCATGGAGATCGTCTACGACGACGCGACCCTGGCGGGATACATCGGCCGGGCCGGCCGGCTGGCCGGCGTGAGCGCGGAGCATCCCGTGCTCGTGGACAAGTTCCTCGACGACGCCGTCGAGCTTGACGTGGACGCGCTTTTCGACGGCACGGAACTGTTCCTCGGCGGGGTCATGGAGCACATCGAGGAGGCCGGGATCCATTCCGGCGACTCGGCCTGCGCGCTGCCGCCGATCACGCTCGGCCGCACCGACATCGACCGCGTCCGCGCCTCGACCGAGGCGATCGCCCGCGGGGTCGGGGTGCGCGGGCTGCTGAACGTGCAGTACGCGCTCGCGGCGGGCGTGATGTACGTGCTCGAGGCGAACCCGCGGGCGTCGCGCACGGTGCCGTTCGTGTCCAAGGCGACCGCGGTGCCGCTGGCCAAGGCGGCGGCGCGGATCATGCTGGGCGCCACCATCGCGCGGTTGCGCGCGGAGGGTGTGCTGCCGCCGTCGGGCGACGGCGGGACGCTGCCGCTCGACGCGCCGATCGCGGTCAAGGAGGCGGTGCTCCCCTTCAACCGCTTCCGCGACGCGGCCGGCCGCGGCGTGGACACCGTGCTCGGCCCCGAGATGCGGTCGACCGGCGAGGTGATGGGCATCGACGAGGCCTTCGGCACCGCGTACGCGAAGTCACAGGCGGCCGCCTACGGGTCCCTGCCGGTCAAGGGGCGGGTCTTCGTGTCCGTGGCCAACACGGACAAACGGTCCATGGTGTTCCCGGTGAAGCGGCTCGCCGACCTCGGGTTCGAGATCTTGGCCACCGTGGGAACCGGCGAGGTGCTGCGGCGCAACGGGCTGCGTGCCACGATCGTGCGTAAGCACAGTGACGGACCAGGACCCGGCGGCGAGCCGACCATCGTGGCCCGCATCCTGGCCGGCGAGGTCGATCTCATCGTGAACACGCCGTTCGGCAGCCCAGGTCACGCCGGCCCCCGCCTGGATGGCTACGAGATCAGGACCGCCGCCGTGCGGCGCGGCATTCCGTGCGTGACGACCGTGGCCGGCCTGGCCGCCGCCGTGCAGGGGATCGAGGCGATCATCAGGGGTGAGGTCGGCGTCAGGTCCCTGCAGGAGCACACACGCAGGATCCGCGGCGCGGTCAGTGGCTCCGGCGCCCGGCCCGGCGCCCGGCCCGGCGCTGCGCCAAGCGCCGGGCCGGGCGCCGGAGCGGGTCCGGGCGTGGC
>DATFVJ010000178.1:0-6816 GCA_035260365.1 Streptosporangiaceae bacterium | reverse complement strand
TGTGTGATCATCTTCCGTGGCACCGGGTTGATGGCGGGCCCGCCGATCTCCAGGCCGAGGCCCGGCTTGGTGACGATCCCGACCCCGACCCCGCCGTCGAGTTCGACGCCGGGCTGATCGGCCCAGCTCACCGTCGCGGTGAGGTGCGCGCCGTGGGTGACGTCCGGGTCGTCGCCCGCGTCCTTGACGACCACGGCCTCCGCCCGCGCCGGACCGTACCTGCACTCCTCGACGGCGAACGTCACCCGCCGCCCGGACGGCAGCGCGATCTCCACGGACTGCTGCGCCTGCTGTGCGACCAGGGCGGTGGCCGCGGCCTTCGCGGCCGCGGCCGCGCATGTCCCCGTGGTCCAGCCCGTGCGCAGCCCGCCGCGCCGGACCTTGGCGGTTCGTGGCAGGTCCGGTTCGCGCAGCTCAGGCTCGGTCACTGACCGCAGGTACCCCCTCGGCGAAGCCGTCGGCGCCTCGCTGACCCGCGGCGATGCCACGAAGACCGCGGCGGGCGTCCGGGTCGGCCCTGCGGTGGCCGTGGAAGTGCCCGGGATGGTAAAGGTGCGAGCGGGTCCCTCCGGCTGCGAGGGCCGGGCCGACAAGAACGATCGTGTGCTTCCACAGCTTGTGTGCCCTGATGGTGCCCGCGAGCTCGTCGAGCCTGCACCGCAGGATCAGTTGGTCCGGCCACGTCACCTGGTAGGCGACGACGCAGGGCGTGCCGGGTGAGTACCCGCCCGCAAGCAGTTCGGCCTCGAGCTGGCCGGAACGGGCGGCGGACAGGAACAGCGCCATCGTGGTGCCGTGCCGTGCGAACCCGGCGACCTGCTCACCGGGTGGCATGGGCGTCTTTCCGCCGCCGAGCCTGGTGAGGATCACCGATTGAGCCACTTCGGGTATGGTCAGCTCCCGGCCGATCGTGGCCGCGACGGCGGTAAAGCTCGACACCCCTGGCACCACCTCGGTCCGCAGGCCGAGAGCCTGGCAGCGGTCGAGCTGTTCCTGGATGGCTCCCCACAGGGATGGGTCGCCCGAGTGCACGCGCGCGATCCGCAGGCCTTCGCGCGCGGCCCGTTCGTAGTGGGTGAGCACGCCTTCCATCGGCAGGCGGGCCGAGTCGATCAGCTCCGCGTCACCGCGCGCGTGTCGCAAAACGTCCGGATGGACCAGGCTGGAAGCCCAGATGACCAGGTCAGCATCGCCGATAGCGGCAGCGCCGCGCAGCGTGAGCAGGTCGGCCGCGCCAGGGCCAGCACCCACGAACGTAACCGATCCGGTCGCCGCGTCCGTCCGCGGCTTCATCGGAGCTTGCTCCCGGTTCCCGCGCGGCGGCCGGGCACGATGAGCGTCGACAGATACGGGACGGCGGCAAGCTCCCGCAGTTCACAGGCTGGCCTGATGTCTTCGCCCGGCAGGCCGAGCCGTGCTCCGTAGATCGCGCCGTCCAGCCGCCCGGCCTCCCGCAGGGCAGCGAGCAGCCCGGGGATGTCGGTCGCGCGACCGCCGGACGCCGCGGCGCCGAGCTTGTAGGCGACAACCGTGTCGTGGCGCGAGAGCGCCTCCCGCAAGGCGTCGAGCGGGGGACCGCCGATCATCGGCAGCAACACGAGCGACTCGCTGCCCTCGGTGAGCACGGTCCCCGACCGGGAAGCGAGATCCTGCATGGCCGTGACTCCCGGCACCGTCTGAACGGTCACGCCCGGCACAAGCTCGCGGACGGTTTGCGCGAGGTAGCTGAACGTGGAGTAGACGTTGGGATCGCCGATGGTGGCGAAGGCGACGGTGGCGGTGCCTGCTTCGAAGACGGCGGCCACCTCGCGGGCGGCGGCGGCCCACGCGGCCTGGCGGCCGGGCGTGACGCCGCCGCGGTCGGTCAGCGCGAACGGAACACGGCGGATCCGTGCCGCGTCGATGTGCGCGCGGACCGTCGCCTCGGCCCGGCCGGGCTCGGACTGTCCCGCACCCACCGGCACCAGCACCAGACCGGCTTCGGCGAGGACACGGACCGCCTTGAGCGTGACGAGTTCCGGGTCGCCGGGGCCGACGCCCACGCCGAACAGGCGCATGGTGGTCACGACACGGCTCCGCCCGCTGGGCGGCGAGGCTGCGCAGCCCCGGCCGCAGGCGGCGATGTCACGGTGGCACCGCGGGCACCGCACGCGGCCGCGAGGCGCAGGGCGAAAACCGGCGTGTGCGCCCAGTGCAGATGCAGGTACGAAGCGAGCACGTTGCCCGCCACGTGGCCTTCGGCCGGCAGGCCGCCAGCGGCACAGCCCCCAGCAGCGGAGCCCCCAGCGGCACAGCCCCCAGCAGCGGAGCCCCCAGCGGCGGAGCCCCCAGCGGCGGAGCCCCCAGCGGTGCGTCCACTGGTGCGCTGCCACGCGGGCTGGCGGCCGCACACCGGGGTCGCGGCCGTCCGGTGGAACTCATGCCCGCGCACGTGGTCGCCAACGCGCGCGAGCACCGAGTCGGACATCGCCGCCGCGGTGCGGTACCCCAGCGTGAGCCGCGGCGTCATGTGCGTGTCCGCCTCGATGACGCCGCACATGGGCATGCCGTCGAGCGTGCGGGCCAGGTACAGCAGGCCAGCGCATTCGGCCACGATCGGCGCGCCCGCCGCGGCGAGCGCGGCGACCTGCCTGCGCAGCGGTGCGTTGCCAGAAAGCTCGGGCGCGTACATCTCGGGAAAGCCGCCCCCGATGACCAGACCGGCGGTTCCGGCGGGGAGCGTCTCGTCCGCGAGCGGATCGAAAGGTGCGATGCGCACACCCGCGGCCGCGAGCAGTTCCGCATGCTCTGCATAGCTGAACGTGAACGCCGGGCCCTGCGCCACCGCGATAACAGGCTCGGCCGCGCTCGAGCGCGGCAAGCTCGGCGAACTCGCATCCGCCGGTGACCATCGTGACTGAGCAAGCGCTTGGTGAAAGGTATGAGATTGGGGGTACGAGGGGGAATTGGATGGGGGGTGCGAGGGGGATTGGGGCGGGATCCCGGGCTCGGGCAGCCACACCGATGGCCCATCGCCGTTGTTATGGCCACGGCGATGGGCCATCGGTGTGGCTGCGCTCGCGGCGGCGGCGAGTGCCGCGTGGGGGTCCCACGGGCGGCTGGCGAGCGGCGATGCGGTCGCGGCGAGCGCCCGCAGCCCGTTCAGGTCGCACGAGGAGGCGATCAGCCCGGCGAGGCCCTCGACCGCACGCTCGGCCGCGCCCCGCCGCTCGGCCGCAGGCACCAGGCCAAGGTGGCGGGACGGCGTGACCACCGCGTCAGTCCTTCTGATCGCGCCGAAGACCCCGATGCCAAGCGACTCCACGGCGTCCCTGAGCAGCCGCTCGTGGCGGTCCGAGCCGACGCGGTTGAAGATCACCCCAGCGACGCGGACCCGCGGATCGAATCCGGCGAACCCGGCCACGACGGCGGCCACCGACCGGCCCGCCGCCGCGGCGTCGACGACGAGCACGACGGGTGCGCGCAGCAACCTGGCGACGTGCGCGGTCGAGGCGAAATCGGGACCCGCGCCCTCGCCCGCCGACGCGGCGTCGGCGACGCCGTCGAACAGTCCCATGGCACCCTCGATCACGGCGATGTCCGCGCCCGCCGCGCCGTGGACGAACAACGGGCCGATCAGGTCTTCGCCGCACAGGAAGGGGTCGAGATTGCGGCCCGCCCGGCCGGTGGCGAGCGCGTGGTAGCCGGGGTCGATGTAGTCGGGCCCGGCCTTGTGGCCGGACACGACGACGCCGCGGGTGCGCAGCGCCGCCATCAGGCCGGTGGCCACGGTGGTCTTGCCGCAGCCCGACGCCGGGGCGGAGATGACCAGCCGGGGGATCATCACCACTCGATCCCCCGCTGGCCCTTCTGGCCGGTGTCCATCGGATGTTTGATCTTGGTCATCTCGGTGACGAGGTCGGCGCACTCGAGCAACCGTGGATGCGCGGCCCGGCCCGTGATCACCACGTGCTGCTGGCCCGGCCGGCTGGCGAGCGCACCGACCACGTCGTCCACGTCGACCCAGCCCCAGGTGATCGGGTAGGTGAACTCGTCGAGGACGTACAGCCGGTAGGTCTGCGCGGCGAGGTCGCGGCGGATCTGCGCCCAGCCCTCCGCGGCACGTTCGGCGTGGCCGTCGCCGGCGTCCCGCTGAATCCATGACCAGCCGTCACCCATCTTGTGCCAGGTCACCGTGCCGCCGGCTTCGCTGTCGCCGAGCGAGCGCAGCGCGCGCTCCTCGCCGACCCGCCACTTCGCCGACTTGACGAACTGGAACACGCCAACCGGCCAGCCCTGGTTCCACGCGCGGAGCGCGAGCCCGAATGCCGCCGTCGACTTCCCCTTTCCCGGCCCGGTATGGACGATCACAAGCGGGCGGTTCCTGCGCTGCCTGGTGGTGAGGCCGTCGCTCGGCACCTGCACAGGCTGTCCCTGCGGCATCAGGCGGCCCGCCACCGCGGCATCAGGGCCCACCGCGGCATCAGGCGGCCCTGCCCCGGGTGTCCCTGACCGTCTGGACGAGCGCACCCGCGGCAAGCTCGTCGAGCCGGATCAGGCCACCGCCGAGAGCGGCGGCGAGAGCGGCTGCGAGCCCGAGCCGCACCGGGCCTGACTCGCAGTCGACCACGACGCTCGCCACGCCGCGCAGCAGCGCGGCGGCGCGGGTCACCGCGCCGGGCTGGCCTTTGGTGGCACGCCCGTCGGTGACGACCACAAGCAGCGGGCGCCGGCCAGGATCACGCAGCCGCTCGGCCGAGAGCACCTCCGCGGACCTGATCAGGCCCGCGGCGAGCGGTGTGCGGCCGCCAGCGGGCAGGTCGGCAAGCCGCCGCGCGCCCGCCTCCACGGAGGAGGTGGGCGGCAACAGCAACTCGGCGGTGTCGCCGCGGAAGCTGATCATGCCGACCTTGTCCCTGCGCTGATACGCGTCGAGCAGCAGCGAAAGCACGGCGCCCTTGACCGCGTGCATGCGCTGCCTGGCCGCCATCGAGCCGCTCGCGTCCACCGTGAACAGCACCAGGTTGCCCTCCCGGCCATGGCGGATGGCCGTACGAAGATCCGACGGAGAAAGGCGCAACGGCCCCGCGGCCGGCCGCCATCCCCTGGCCGGCTGGTGGGGCGCGGCGGCGCGCAGTGTCGCGGGCAGGTGCACCGCGGTCAGCCGGCCGCGCGGCACACGCGCACCAGCGAGCCTGCCGTGCGGGCCGCGGGCGGCGCTGCGGCGGCCCGGTGCCCCGGCGCCGACGCCGGGAACGGTGAACACCGGCGGCCGGAACGGCGCACCGACCGTTGCGACGGTGAGCGGCGCGCCCGAACCGGCGGGCACGCCGTCACCGGGCACGCCGCCGCCACTGTGGGCGGCATCGGACTGGGCCTGATTGCACTGGGCCTGATTGCACTGGGCCTGATCGGACTGGGCCTGATCGGACTGGGCCTGATCGGACTGGGCCTGATCGGATGGGCCCTGATCCTGCTGGGCCGGCGCGCCGCCGGCCGCGCTCGAGGGCTCCGCCCGGTGCGGAGGGTACGACGCGGCGGGATCGCGAGCCTCGGGCCCGTCCGCCTGAGCCGGCCCGTTCACGGCGCCCGCCCCAGACGGCTGGCCAGATCTGGCGCCACCGCCCGGCCGGTCGGGGCCGTCGTCGGGCCCGTGACCATCGCCGTGCCACTCCCCCGCCTGGCGCAGCGCCTCGTCGAGCGCCTCCTCGTCCAGACCGGGCGCGTCGAACGGGTCGCGGCGGCGCCGGTGCGGCAGCGCCAGCCTGGCCGCCTGCCGCACGTCTTCGGCGTTCACCTCGTCGCGGCCGTGCCACGCGGCCAGCGCTATCGCGGCGCGCGCGGTGACGAGGTCCGCGCGCAGGCCGTCCACGCCGAACGCCCCGCACACCGCGCAGATCTGCCGCAACACGGCGTCGGCCAGCCGCACGCACGGAAGCAGCACCCTCGCGTCGCGGATCCGCCGCGCGAGCCGTTCGGTATCAGCAGCCCAGCCAGCGGCAAAACCAGCCGGATCGGCCTCGAAGGCCAGCCGCCGCCTGACCACCTCCGCCCGCTCGGCCGGGTCGCGGGTCGCCGCGACCTGCACGGTGAGCCCGAACCTGTCGAGGAGTTGCGGGCGCAGCTCACCCTCCTCGGGGTTCATGGTGCCGACGAGCAGGAACCTCGCCGCGTGCGCCACCGACACGCCCTCGCGCTCGACGTAGCAGGTGCCGAGGGCGGCCGCGTCGAGCAGCAGGTCGACGAGGTGATCATGAAGCAGGTTGACCTCGTCCACGTACAGCAGACCGCGGTGTGCGGCCGCGAGCAGTCCTGGCTCGTAGGCCGTGACGCCCGCCGTCAGCGCGCGCTCGATGTCCAGCGAACCGACGAGACGGTCCTCGGTCGCGCCGACGGGAAGCTCCGCGAGGCGCGCGTTCCGCGGGCCGGCCGGTGCGCCCGCCTGGTGTGGTCCGTCCGGGCAGCCGGGGTCCGGCGCGTCGGGGTCGCAGGAGAACCGGCAGCCCGCGATGACGGCGATCGGCGGAAGCAGTTCCGCGAGCCCACGGACGACCGTGGACTTCGCGGTCCCCTTCTCCCCGCGCACCAGGACACCGCCGACGCCGGGCGAGACCGCGTTCAGCAGCAGCGCGAGCTTGAGATCGTCCATGCCCACCACGGAACTGAAGGGATAGAGCACGCTCGCGGCCCTCGCGCCCCGCGCCCCGCCGACAGACCCGGCGGCTGCCGACCCGGCCGCTGACCCGGCGGTGGCTGACCCGGCGGCTAGTGCGGCATCAGGCATGCCATCTCTTCCTTCCCCGGGTTCAGCGCCCGAAGGTGGCGTCCGATCGGCGG
>DATFVJ010000177.1:0-13836 GCA_035260365.1 Streptosporangiaceae bacterium | reverse complement strand
GGGCCCGCCGCTCCGCAGGCACTGCAGACCCACGAGGGCTACGAATGGCTGTACGTGCTCTCCGGGCGCCTGCGGCTGTTGCTTGGCGAGCACGACTTGACCCTCGGCGCGGGAGAGGTCGCCGAGTTCGACACCCACACGCCGCACTGGTTCGGCAACCCGGGGCCCGCCACGCTCGAGGTTCTCAGCTTGTTCGGGCCACAGGGCGAACGGCTGCACGTGCGGGCCCGCCCCACGCCCGCGCGGGCCGGGCCCTTGACCGAGCCGGCCCGGCCCCCGCCGGTGCGGGCCCGGCCTTCGCCGGAGCGGCGCAGCGACTCCGCCGCCTCACCCCGGTGACCGGGTCGTACACTGGCGTCATGACCAGTCCGAGGACCGTGCTGGTCGGCCGCCGTGAATCGTTCAACGCCGCGCATCAGCTGTGCGACCGGGGCCTTTCAGCCGACGAGAACCGGCGTCTGTTCGGGAAATGTGCGAATCTGCACGGGCACAACTACGTCCTCGAGGTTGTCGTGGCCGGCCAGATCGATGCCGCCAGCGGCTACGTCCTCGACCTCAAACAGCTTTCCGACGTCATGGGCCGGCAGATCATCAAGGACGTGGACCATCGCAATCTCAATACCGATGTCCCGTGGCTGGCCGGACGGATCCCGACGGCAGAAAACCTCGCTGTGACCTTCTGGGAAAGGCTCGAGCCGGAACTCCCGGGTGGGCTGCTGCGGTCTGTCCGGGTATGGGAGACCGACAAGAACTGGGCCGAGGTTAGTGATCACGCCTGAGCCTCCGCCCGCCCGGACGGGCCGGGAGTTGCGCAGCCGCTACACCGCTGCCGACCTTGGCGTGCTCACCCCGGACGAGGCGCGCCGGTTTGTCACCGATCGGTGCGGCGATCCGCAAGCCGACGTGACCTTGGCCTGGGAGTTGCTGTACCGGCTCGAACCCGAAATCTACGACCGGCTGGTCCGCGCGGAGTGGATCCATCCCCGCGTGCTGCACTGGCTGCCGCGAACGGCCGGCCAGATCGTCGAGGTCGGCGCGGGCACCGGACGGCTGACGCTTGAGCTCATCGACCGTGCGCGCGAGGTCGTGGCGATTGAGCCTGCGGCGCCCTTTCGCCAGATCCTGAACAGGAAGCTGGCGAAAGCGGATCACGGATACCGCGCGCAGGTGGTCCACGGCTTCTTCGATGACCTGCCGGTTGCCGACGGTTTTGCCGATCTGCTCGTCGCGTGTTCGGCTTTGACCGCCGCCCCCGGCCACGGCGGTGCGGCCGGCCTGGCCGAAATGGAGCGGGCGTGCCGGCCGGGCGGCTGCGTCGTCATCGTCTGGCCGAACAATCTCGGCTGGCTCGCCGCCCACGGCTACCGGTACGTTCGCTTCGCGGGCGCGATGTGGGTCGAGTTCGCCAGCCACGAAGAGGCGGTCGAGCTGGCCGAGATCTTCTATCCGCACGCGGTCGCCGAGATCCGCCGCCGCGGCCTGCGGCGGGTTCCCTACGAGGTGCTCGGCGTCAATCCGCCGCGCGACCTCGCCTTCAAGGTGCTTGCGCGATGAAGATCGCAATAATCGCGCCGCTCGTGACACCCATCACCGAGACGCAGCACGGTGGCTCGCAGAGCTTCGTGTCCGATCTTGCGCGCGGCCTGGCCGGCCGAGGTCACCAGGTCCACGTCTACGCCGCGTCAGGATCGGAGGTGCCAGGGGTCAAGGTGATCGACACCGGGGTCGACCCCCGGTCGCTGGTGGCCACGCTCTACCGGGCTTCCGGCGCGGCCGCCAGCGAATCGGCGGCCGCCGATAGGGCCTTCGCCAGCGTCTACGCCACCGTCAGGCAGACCCGGTACGACGTTATCCACAATCACGCCTTCGACGCGCCGGCCGTAAGGCTCGCCACCGCGCTGCCCGCGCCCGTGGTGCACACGCTCCATCTTCCGCCGGACGACGCCGTTGCGGCCGCGCTGCGGCACGCGGCCCAGCGCGCCGGGGCGCCCGCCGTGGCCTGCGTATCCGCGTTCCAGGCGAGCGCCTGGCGCCGGGCCGTCCGGGTCGACGCGATCCTGCCGCCGTACGTGCCGACCCGTGTCATCCCCTGGTCGCCCGAACCCGGCGAGGGCGCCGTCTTCGCTGGCAGGCTGAGCCCTGAGAAGGGAGCCGCGGAAGCCATCGACATCGCCAGGGCGGCCGGGGTCGGCATCGACGTCTACGGCGACCCCTACGACGCCGAGTACGCCCGCGAGCAGATCGGCCCGCGGCGTGACGCGCCTGACGTGGCGGTGCATCCCGGAGTGCCGCGAGCGTCCCTGTGGGTGGCGATGGCCCGCGCAGCGGTCGTGGTCTGCCCGGCACAGTGGGACGAACCCTTCGGGATGGCCGCCGCCGAGGCCCAGGCGTGCGGGACTCCAGTCGTCGCGTTCAAGCGCGGCGGGCTGGGTGAGGTGATCGTGGATCATGTGACCGGTTTCCTGGTCGCGCCCGGCGACATCCGGGCGGCCGCCGGCGCCGTCGGGATGGCCGCGGGTATCTCGCGCTCGAAGTGCCGCGAGCATGCGGCGCGCCATCTCGACCTGGACCGTAGTCTGGACGCTCACGAGCGGCTCTACCAGAGGGTCGTCGGCCAGGGTGGAGGGGCCGCGGTCAATGAGTGACCAGGGGCATTGGCTGGCCGGCCGGGTGGTGGTGATCACGGGCGCCAGCCGGGGGATCGGCGCTGCCACCGCCGAGGCCATTGCCGCGGCGAACGCTCACGTCGTTCTCGCGGCTCGTGACCGCGAGGCTCTCGACGGCGTCGCCCGCCAGATCCGGGCGGCCGGTGGCGAAGCGACGCCAGCGCCGACCGACGTCAGCGAGGCCGAAGATGTCGAGCGGCTTTTCGGCACCGCTGCGCGGGTCGGCCGCCCGGCCGCGCTGGTCTGCGCGGCCGGCGTGCTGACGTCCGTGCCGTTTGCGGAAACCACGTGCGAGATCTGGCAGCAGACCCTGGGGGTCAACCTGACCGGGTCGTTTCTGTGCTGTCGTGCGGCATTCACCGCCATGCGCCCGGCCGGCGAGGGGCGGATCGTCAATATCGCCTCGCTCTCCGGTGTCTACGCCACGGAGAAGTTCCCTGGGCTGGCCGCGTACAACGTCTCCAAGTACGGGATCATCGGCCTCACCGAGGCGATCGCGGTGGAAGGCAGACCCCACGGCATCAGCGCAATCTGCGTGAGCCCCGGCGCAGTCGACACCCAGATGCTGCGCCGGGCCAACCCCGACCTTCGTCCCGGCCTGACGCCCGGCGAGGTCGCGGACCTGATCCTGGCGCTGCTTGACAGCCCGTTGGCTCCGGCCAGCGGGGCGAACATCCCCCTCTTCTCGAACGTGCCGCCCGATTGAACGCCCTGGCCGGCGGCCGCGCCTAAGCGCCGCGCACCAGCGACCACAGGTCCACCCGTTCGTCGGTGAGCATGCGCTGCGCAGGCCGGGCCCGGGCGGCTACGAGCTGTGCGCATGCGGCCATCTCCAGGTCGGTGTCAAGCTCCGGGTCACCTCCGCGGTCAAGTCCCGCAGCGGCCTGCACCAGCCCTTCGCGCAGGTAGAAGCCAATCAGCTTGCCCTCCGCCAGGCTCCCGCGGATCACGAACTCGTCCCACGCCGTCGCGTGGCCGACGTACTCGAGCTTGTGCTCGTATTGATCGGACCAGAAGCTGTGGATGTAGCTGTACGGAGTGGCCGAGCCCAGCATGGATCTCGCCGCCGCGGCACCCTGTTTCTCCGCGTTGTTGTAGTGCTCGACACGGACCCGGCCGAAAATCGGGTGGAGATGGTTCGCGACATCGCCGGCCGCAAAGACATCGGCCGCGCTTGTCCGGCAAAGTTCGTCCACCAAAATGCCGTTCGCCTGCGCGATCGGCGATCCCGCGACGCTCGGCACATCGGGCTGTATCCCGATACCGGCGACGGCGAAATCGCAATCGATGCGATCGCCGTTGCCGGTCCTGACCGCCTCAAGCCGCCCGGTTCCTTCGAACGCGACAATCTCGTCTCCAGCCAGCAGCGTGACGCCGTTCGCGCGGTGCATGGCGCTGAATGCCGCGCCGATCTCCTTGCCGAGCACCCGCTCAAGCGGATCGGCCCCTGGAAAGATCGCGGTCACCTGCACCCCGAGCTGCGTCAGGGACGCCGCCATCTCGCAGCCGATGAAGCCCATACCCACCACCACCGCGCGCCGGCCCGCCACCGCATCGCGCTTGATCGCGTCGCACTCGGCTACCGTGCGCAGGTAGTGAATCCCGGGCAGGTCAGCCCCGGGGATCTCGAGCGTCCGTTTTCGTCCGCCCGTGGCTATCAGGAGCTGCTGATACTCGAGCTCTTGGCCCGAGTCGAGTACCACCCGGTGCGCCGCGGTATCGACGGCGGCGACGATGGACTCGACCAGGCGGTCCACGTCGTGCTCTGCGTACCAGCCGGCCGGCCGGACGTACCAGCCGTCAAGATCCTCCTCGGACCGCAGGTACGTCTTGGACAGCGGCGGACGGCCGAAGGGGACGCCCGGTTCCCGGCTGATGAGTACGACCCGGCCCCGGAAGCCCTCCTCCCGTAGCGTTACGGCGGCGTTGCCCCCCGCCATGCCGCCGCCGACGATCACTATCGGGTTCCCACCGGTTCTCTCTGGCATCGAGTACATTCTGCCGTCACCGGCCGACCGGGAGGGCGTCCCCCGGGGCAATTGTTATATCCTTCGGCTGCTGGTGGCCGGCGTTTGGCGCGGGGGGATCCCGGGGGGTCGCCCCCGCGGGGCAACACGTGCAGGCCGCCCGCCGAGCCTCACCACCGTCAGCCCGCCCCGGCCGTCACTGCGGTGCGCCGCCTCACCGGACACGGCCGGCCAGCCGTCCGCGCCGAACGGGACCGCACCCGGAAGGTGCACCCAGCCGAGCGAAGTGGTCTGCTTCACCTCGACGGTGAGCGCCGCGAACACGTCCGGGTCGACGAGTGTGGGGTGCGGGCGGATGACGGTCTGGTACACGTAGTCGGAGGCGATGAACGCGAGCTCAGTGCCGGCCGTCGTGAGCAGCCGCTTGAGCGGTGGCGCGTCGAGCAGTTGGAAAAGGTGGTTGACGGCGGCGCCCACGAAGCCGTGCGCGTCGCGGTGCACCTGGCCGATGTGGCACGCGGCCCGCAACTGGATGGCGGCGGCCGGGCTTGAGAGCCTGTTGTGCCGCCGGAGCAGCCCGCGGAGCCGTTCGAGCAGCGGGTCGACAAGACCGGCGGCCGGGAGGGTGGCAGGCACGACGACAAGCACGCCGTCGCCGCGATCCTCATGGACACAGGCGCGCCACGGCACCCCAGATCCGTCGAATGCGCGCTCGAGCATCTGGTACAGCGCTGCATGCAGGTAAAGCAGGACATCGTCGTCGCGTTCTGGCCCGCAGAACCCGGCGATGTCGACGGCGAACAGCCCGCATATCCGCCCGGCCTCGTCGGGAATTCCGGTCCGTGCCTTCATCGCCTGCTCCTCACCGTCGCCATGACCCTTGCGACCATGGATACGTTGCCGGCCAGGCGACCGGCGACCCTTTCCGCGCTCCGGGACTGTCCCGATGGCGGTGACCGCGGGAGGGGCGCGGAATGCCCGCTTCCCTCCTGTCCCGGATGATCCCGGGCATCGCGCGCCCGGCGGGGCCGCGGCATCCCGGCTCGTCCCGGTGCTTTGGTGACCAGCCGAGCGGAAAGCACCGGGACGGCCGGCAACCGGGAGTTGCCCGGACGCGTCATTCGGTAGCTGCGCGCCCCCCGGCCGCGCGACCATGGGTACAGCACGGCCGGCCGTCCGCGCCGCACCCGTCGGGGCCGGCCGGTACCGCGTGAGGAGGTAGTCCTGTGCGGCAGTGCGATCATCGTCGCCGCGGCGGGCACCCTGACTGGCGCCGCTCGCCGCCGGTACGGCCAGGACCGCGGCGGGGCGCCGCCCGGATGGAGTAGGCGAACCGCGTGACCGCGAACGCAGAATGGCCGGCCGAACTGGCCGTTGCCCTGGTCAGCCTGCTGCATTCCGATCCCCGCCGCACGCTCGCGCGGCTCGCCGACGAAACGGGACTGCAGCAGCGGACGCTGGCCGAGCTCACGTCAGGTAACCGGCCGCTGTCGTGGGAGGTCACCTGCGCTTACGTCACCGCCTGCGGCGGCGACAAGGAGGACGTGCACGCGCTTTGGGCCCGCGCCGTGAGCGTGCTGGAGAAACCGCCATGGCGCAAGCATGACGCCGCTGGGCAGATCATCGGGTTGTGGGAGCGGCGTGATCCGGTCGGTCGGCTTCCCGACCCCTGCCACGCGACCACCGAGTCCGAGCTGAACAGTCAGCTGAACAGGCTCCGGGCCTGGGCCAACGTTCCGCTCAGGGAACTGGAAACGCGCACCTGGCCCAAGGTGTCCGACAGCACGCTGAGCGAACTGCTCAACAATCATCGCCGGCTCACCCCGAACCGGGCTGAGATCCTCGCCGCCGCGTGTGGGCTGCCACCGTGGGAGGCCAGCCGCTGGGCGGAGGCCACGGCACGGGTCACCCAGGCCGGGCCGGCCGGGACAGATACCCACCAGCCCGCGGCCGCCCGCGCGCCCGCCCCGGCCGCAGACGGGCATCGGCTCGGGTGGCTGCCACCCGCGGAAGGCCGCGGCCGGCTGCGGCTGGCCGCGGCGGCCGCAGCGATCTTCGCGGCCGGCGTCGTGTGCGGCGCGGCGGTCCTCGCCGCTCGGGCCGGCCAGCGCGCCGACTTCGTGTACCTGCGGTACCCGCAACCAGTCACCGTCGCGCCGGGATCGGCAACCGGCTTCTCCCTGTCCCCGCTGCCCGGCGATCGCCAGGACTGGTACCTGGATCTCCGGCTTCGCCTCGGCTACACCGACCCGATCGCGAACTGCATCAGCGCGGCCCAGATCACCTACCGCATCGACGTCGACGGCAAGGTGCGCCGGTCGGGCAGTTCGGCCGCAGGCCAGACCGAGGTGGCGGCGACCGACATTCATCTCGGCCCGGCCAGCACCGTCCGCATCGCGGTCACGGTGCACGATCCCGCCGGATGCACGCTCACGCTTGATCCGACCGGAACCACGGCCCATCCCGCGACATGACACGACCTGGATGATCGGAGCTGCCATGCCAAGCATCCGGCTCACCGCGCTGACGTTGTTAGCCGTCTTCACCGCCGCGGCCTGCACCGCGGGGCCGACGGCCAGTCACGCCAACCTGGCCAGCGCCCCGGGCCCGCTGTGGAACAAGACCACGCTGACCATAGCGGTCAAGATCGACGAACCAGGAATCGGGTATATCGAGAACGGCGATCCGGCCGCACGCACCGGCCTCGATATCGATGTCGCCGGCTACATCGCCCGCCATCTCGGCCCAAGGCCCAAGGGCATCTTCTTCGTCGACGCCACCTCGGGGAGCCGTGAAGCCCTGATCACGGGCAACAACCCGGCCCGGACCAAGGTCGACCTCGTTATCGCGAGCTACTCGATCGACGACGCACGGGCCGCGGTGGTCGCCTTTGCCGGGCCCTATCTGATCGCCGGGCAGAGCGTCCTGGTCAGGAAGAGCGACGCGTCCATCCTCGACGACACTGACGGCTACCACCTGGAGATGAGCCTTCGCAATCTCAACGTATGCAGCGTCGACGGCTCGACGTCAGCGGCGCGGCTGATCCAGGCCTTCGGCCACGCGTGGGCCGCTGCGCACCTCGTCCTCCAGGCTGGCTACCAGGATTGCGTCAGCAAGCTGGTCGCGGGGGCGGTCAGCGCCGTGTCCACCGACAACGCCGTGCTCGCCGGGTACCTGCATCTGCCGCAGTACAGTGGCCAGCTCCACCTGGCCGGGCACACTTTCTCCACCGAGGCATACGGCGTCGGGCTGGCCAGAAACGACACCGCGGACCGCGCCGCCATCGATGCCGTGCTGCGGAAAATGATCGCCGACGGTGATTGGGCCAGATTCGTCCGGCGCGACCTCGGCCCGGAAGCGGGACCCCTGCTCACGGTCACCCCGGCACCAGGCCACTGATCCGGCTGCCGCCACTGATGCCGCGCCGAGCGCCATGCCCGTGCCGCGCCGGCTGATCGCTCCGCGGCCTGATGCACCGCGCCGCCTGTCGCCGAAACCTTCGTCACTCCTTTTTTTAAGTCTTTACGAAAGTCGGTGCCGCTGGTAATCTCGCCGGGAGTGCACTCTCCATTGGATCTTCGTCATCGGCCCGCCAGCCGGTGGGCGCCCTGGTGTGGATGTCCAACCGCGTTCTGCCTGACCCAGAACGTACTGCCGCCGGACCGTAAGGCCCACGGGTTGAGTGGCGCGATCTGCTTCAGGCTGCCGCCAGCTTCGTAACCTCGGACGGCCTGTACCCGCCGTCCGGTACGCCGTCGATACCCGGCGACCGATCAACTGTCACACAGCTAGTGGGAGCTCCCATGAACAAGTTCCGCCGCACACTAGACCGCACATTAGGCCGCGCGCTGGGCCGCACGTTCCGCCGCACCGGCCGAGCGTCCCGGGCGCTGCTGATCGTGGTCGCCCTCGGATCGGCGATAACGCTGGCGCAGACCCAGGCGCCGGCCTGGGCGCTCTCGCCGCCGCCGCCGCCGTCCGGCGACGAGCTGACCGCCAACGCCGACTCGTCGATTACGATCACCTGGCCGGCCAGCCCGGGCGCGACCAGCTACAACATCTACCGCGGCACCAGTTCGGGCGGCGAGGGGAACACGCCGATCGCGTCGACGACCAACACGACCTACACGGACAAGAACCTCAGCAGCACGCCCGTGTACTTCTACCAGCTCACCGCGGTCAACTCCGCCGGCGAGTCGGCGCGCACGCCCGAGGACGCCTCGAAGACCCCGCCGCCGATCGGGACCGGCGGTAACACGTCCGGCGTGACCGTCGGCAGCGGAAAGGTCTGGTACTGCGAGGACGCCCTGCTCGGCGGGTTCGACTGGTTCCAGACGCTGAGCGGCTGGTTCCCGCAGGTCCTCGGCTCCTCGGGCTCGATCTCCCCGAATCAGCGGGTCGTCGACATGGCCTACGCGACCAAGGGCACGATGACCTTCAACAACGTCAGCGTGCCGACCAGCGGCCTGTACACGATCGACTGGCGCTACGCCTTCCAAGGCGGGCTCTTCCCTGGCGTCACCAACCGGCAGATGGGGCTCTCGGTCAACGGCACCGTGATCACGACCACGGAGCGTTTCCCGATCACCGGCAGCTTCGATGTCTATCAGCACTCCTTCCTTCAGGCTCACCTGAACGCGGGCGTCAACTCCGTCTCCATGCTCGCCGTCAGCGATCATGGGGTTTCCCGGGTCGACCAGCTGACCGTGACCCCGGCGACCGCCTCCGTCCCCAGCGGGCCGACGAATCTGTCGGGGACGCCGGGCAACACGACGGTGAAGCTGTCGTGGACCGGCAGCACCAGCGGCAACCCGACGTCGTACAGCATCTACCGCGGAACCAAGTCCGACGGCGAGGCGATCACGCCCATCGCCACCGTGACCGGCACGACCACCACGTTCACCGATACCGGCCTGAACAACGGGACGACGTATTTCTACAATGTCGCCGCGAACAACAGCGTGGGAGTCTCACCTGACTCCAACGAGATCTCCGTCGCGCCCGCGGCCACCGGCACACCCCCCGCCGCCCCGACCGGTCTCACGGCCGCGGCGGGCAACGGCTCGGTGGGCCTGACCTGGACCGCAAGCACCGGCGCCACCAGCTACAGCATCTACCGCGGTACGACCTCCGGAGGGGAGGGCACCACCGCGATCGGCACGAGCACGTCCGCCAGCTTCACCGACACCGGCCTGAACAACGGCACCAAGTACTACTACCTGGTCACCGCGACCAACAGCATCGGCACGTCGGGAAACTCCAACGAAGCCAGCGCCACGCCGACGACCGGGTCGGGCGCCCTGCTGCTGTCACAGGGCAAGCCCGCCACCGCGTCGTCGGTGCAAAGCGCCTCGTACCCGGCGTCGAACGCCGTCGACGGGAACCTCTCGACCCGCTGGTCGAGCGCGTTCAGCGACCCGCAATGGCTGCAGGTCGACCTCGGGGCCACGCATACCATCAGCCAGGTCACCCTGAACTGGGAAAACGCCTACGGCAAGGCCTTCCAGATCCAGACGTCCAATGACGGCACGACGTGGACGACCATCTTCTCGACGACGACCGGCACCGGAGGCGTGCAGACCGTCCCGGTGACCGGCAGCGGACGATACGTCCGGATGTACGGCACGGTGCGGGGGACCGGGTACGGCTACTCACTGTGGGAGTTCCAGGTCTTCGGCAGCTGACACCCGCACGTAAGACCGCCGCGCGGCGCCGCGGATCGCAGGGGTTATAGCACCTGTGATCCGCGGCGCTGACGCCCGGGCCGCGCGGGCGCGGTGGGGAAGGTCGGCGGCAGGCCGAAGGTCGCGAACAACGACGGCTCCTGAAAGGCCACCATCCGCGCGATGCCGCCGTCGGCGACCGTGCCCACCTGCACGGAGTGCGCGTGGTGGGCGCCGTCGGCGCCGCGCCCCGGCCGGAACTCATCGGCGCCCGGCCTCGAGCGGGGGGTTGCCGGGGTCGCCCCTAGGCTGACGTACATCCGGACAGGCGCCTTGATCCAGGGGCGGGGCGATGGCACAACGGCTGGGCACGGCGAGCACCAACGGGCAGCCCGACGCTGTCGTCGTGGGCAGCGGCCCCAACGGCCTGGCGGCGGCGGTGACGCTCAGCGCCGCCGGGCTCCGCGTGCACGTCATCGAGGGCGCGGTCACGGCCGGCGGGGGGTGCCGGACCGAGGAGCTCACGCTCCCGGGCTTCCGCCACGACGTGTGTTCTGCGGCGCACCCGCTCGCGGTCGCCTCGCCGTTCTTCCGCCGGTTCGACCTGGGCGCGCGGGGCGTCAGGTTCGCCGAGCCTGAGGTGCAGTTCGCTCATCCGCTCGACGGCGGGCGCGCGGCGGCGGTCACCCGGCCGGTAGCGGCCACCGCCGCGAGCCTCGGCCCGGACGCCGGCGCCTACCTGCGGCTGTTCGGGCCGCTCGTGCGCAACGCCGAGGGCCTCATCGACGGTCTCCTCTCCTCGCTGCGCCGGCCGCCCAGGCACCCGCTCGCCCTCGCCGCCTACTCGATGCACGCCCTCCGCCCGGCGGCCGCCGTCGCCCGCCGGCTGCGCACCGACGAGGCGCGCGGCCTGTTCGCGGGCGTCGCCGCGCACGTGATGATGCCACTCACCGCAGCCCCGACCGCCGGTGCGGGCCTGATGCTCGGCGCGCTCGCGCACGCCGTCGGCTGGCCGGTGGTGGCGGGAGGCAGCGCCAGGCTCACCGATGCCATGATCGCGGCCGTCGTCGCCGCGGGTGGCAAGGTCGAGACGGGCCGGTGGGTGCGCAGTTTGGATGAGCTCCCACCCGCCCGGGCGGTCCTGCTCGACGTCGCGCCGCGTTCGTTGCTTTCGATGGCCGGGGACCGGCTGCCGTCACGGTACCGGGCCGCGCTCGGGCGCTTCCGTTACGGCCCCGGTGTTTTCAAGGCCGACTTCGCGCTGTCCGGCCCGGTGCCATGGTCCAGCGAGGCGTGCCGGCGGGCCGGGACCCTGCACCTCGGCGGGACCTTCGAGGAGATCGCCGCCGCGGCGGCGGACGTCGCCGCGGGGCGGCACCCGGACCGCCCGTACGTCCTGGTCGTGCAGCCGGGCGTCGCCGACCCGACGCGCGCTCCCGCGGGCCTGCAGACACTGTGGACCTACTGCCACGTGCCGTCCGGGTCGGCCGTCGACATGACCGCCCGGATCGAGGCGCAGGTCGAGCGCTTCGCGCCCGGCTTCGGAGATCTCGTGCTCGCCCGCCACACGCGCACCGCGGCGCGGGAGGAGGCGGATAACCCGAACTACGTCGGCGGCGACATCGCCGCGGGTATGCAGTCCGTGCGCCAGACCCTGCTCCGCCCGGCCGCGCGCCTGAACCCATACCGCACCCCGCTCCGCGGCGTGTATCTGTGCTCGTCGTCCACGCCGCCGCTGCCCGGCGTGCACGGCCGCTGCGGCGAACTCGCAGCGCTGAGTGCGCTGCGCGACGTTTTCGGCCTCCGTCAGCCGCCCGACCTGAGCCCGGCACCGGCCGACGGCACGCCGCGGGTCAGGAGCGCGCCCTGACCGGCCGGCGCGACGGAATGCGAGCTGATATCGGAGCATTCGTGCGTATTCGTACTGACATGCCCATTTCTCGTTAATCCTGCTTCGGGCTGTGCTGCGTCGTGCCCGCGTTCTCCGCCTCGGCGGACTTCGCGATCGAAAAGGACGCCGGGCAGCCCTGCCCGAACCTGCGACCTGACTTCCGCTGCTCCATTCACGATCGCCTGCGGCAGCAGGGCTTGCCCGGTTGCGCGGTCTACGACTGCTTCGGCGCCGGGCAGCAGGTCGCCCAGGTCACCTTCGGCGGGCACTGGTGTGCGGGCACACCGGTCCCACCAGTCCCGCACACCTCACGAGCCGTGCCCGCGGTTACCAGCGAGCACGCCGGGCGCGCTGCTTCGGACGTTCCTCGCCGAGAACGTCCCTCGCCTCGTAGCTTGGGGCCGCTCCCCGGCCGGCAGCCGCCGGTCCCGGCGCGGCAATCCTGCTGGGCCAGTGATACGTAACTGTGTAATCATGTCCGCGGATGCCGAGCCGACCCTGGGGAGCGAGGATGGCCGAGCCGGAACTTGTCGTCGAGAACCGCGAGCACCTGTGGAACCTGCTGATTCAGGCAGCACAGCTGGAGCATCTGATCATGTGCCAGTACCTGTACGCCAGCTTCAGCCTCAAGACCGATCCGGACGAGGGCCTGACCGCCGAGGAGGCGGACGCGGTCGGCCGGTGGCGCAAGATGCTCACCGGCATCGCCATCGAGGAGATGCTGCACCTCGCTCTCGTCGCGAACGTGATGACCGCGATCGGCGCCGCGCCGTCGCTCAGCCGGCCCAACTTCCCGCGGCGCTCGGAGTACCTGCCGCCGGGGGTGCAGTTCGCGCTGCAGCCGTTCGGCGAGGCTTCGCTGACTCATTTCCTGTACCTGGAGCGGCCGGAGGGAATGCAGCGGCTCGACGCGGCGGGATTCGTCCCCGGTGAGCCGCCGCCAGATCCGGTCGAACCGACCGAGATAATGCCCAGGCGGCAGGATTTCTCGACGGTGGGGCATCTTTACCGCGGAATCGTGCACGGGCTGAGCCATCTGGCCGGCCGCCTCGGCGAGCAGGCCCTTTTCGTCGGGCCGCCGCGCGCCCAGGCGACGCCGGAGATGTTCCGGTGGCCGCAGCTCATCGCGGTGACCGGCCTCGACTCGGCGCACGCGGCGATCGAGGAGATCATCGAGCAGGGTGAGGGCGCCCGGGGCGACTGGCAGCCGGCGCATTACGGCCGGTTCCTCAGCATCTGGGAGGAATACCGGCAGCTGCGGAAGCGGAACCCGTCGTTCGAGCCGGCCCGGCCGGTCATTCCCGCGTTCACCGGCCAGCCGTTCGACATCTCCGAGCCGCAGACGCTGGTGACCGAACCGGCCACCCGCACGGTCGCCGAGCTGTTCAATCTCGGCTACGAGCTGCTGCTGCAGCTGCTGACCAGGTTCTTCACCCACACCGACGAGACCGGCGAGCAGCTCAGCGCGCTCACGGAAAGCGCGTTCGGGCTGATGGCTGGAGTGCTCGGCCCGCTGGGCCGCGCGCTGACGCGGCTGCCCGCCGGCGGCGAGCATCCGGGCCGCACGGCCGGCCCGACCTTCGAGATGTACTACCAGATGGGAAACTTCGTACCCTGGCGCGGCGCCGCGTGGGCGCTGCTTTCCGAGC
>DATFVJ010000176.1:0-7581 GCA_035260365.1 Streptosporangiaceae bacterium | reverse complement strand
TACCTGACGGAACGCTGCGGCTCCTTGCCGATCGAGGCGTCTTCGCCGCGACGGCGGTTGACCCTGGTACGAAGCTCCTGTTGCTCGAAGCGGCGCAACCTCGCTCGGGCGCGGTCGACATCCTCGACCTCGGCTGCGGCTACGGACCGATCGCGTTGACATTGGCGCGGCGGGCACCACACGCGACGGTGTGGGCGGTCGACGTGAACGCGCGCGCGCTCGAACTGTGCGAGCGCAACGCGGCAACGGCCGGCCTGCGCAACGTGCGCGCGGTCAGGCCGGAGGAGATACCCGCGGACGTGACGTTCGGTGCCATCTGGTCGAACCCGCCGATCAGGATCGGCAAGCTGGCGCTGCACGACCTGCTCACCCGGTGGCTGGGCCGGCTGGACCCGGCAGGCGCGGCCTACCTGGTCGCGCAGCGGCACCTGGGCGCGGACTCGCTGCAGCGCTGGCTGGCGGGCGAGGGCTGGGCGGCAGCCAGGATCACCTCGCGGTCCGCCTACCGTGTGCTGCGGGTCACCGGCCCACCGCGGCTGCCGCACACCGGCGGCCAGCCCGCTGAGGTGACCCGGTGAATGGCGGCGTGCCGCCCAGGGCGCCAAGGCAACTGCGCCCGACCGACATCAAGAGGCTGAACCGGCAGTGGCGGCGCCGCACGACCGGCAGGCTCGCGCTGCTGCTCGATTCCGTGACCCAGCCGTTCAACGTGGGCTCGATCATCCGCTCGGCGGCGGCGTTCGGCGTGGACCGGATGTGGCTGACCGGGAACACCGCGCCTGCGTCGCACCCGGCCGCGCGCAAGACGAGCCTCGGCACCGAGCGCCTGGTCAGTTTCGAAGCGGAGCCGTCACCCGCCGCGGCCGCCAAGGCCGCGGCCGCGGCCGGCTTCCGCGTCGTGGCGATCGAGCTCGCGGAGGGCGCGGCCGCGTTGCACGACGCTCCCCTGGAGGGGGACATCTGCCTGGCGTTCGGCAACGAGGACCACGGCTGCTCGCCCGCGCTGCTCGCCGCGGCCGGCGCCGTCGCGTACATCCCGCAGGTCGGCAGGGTCGGGTCGCTGAACGTCGCGGTGGCGGCGGCGGTGGCCCTGGCCGAGGTGCGGCGGCGTGAGTGGACCGGCCGCGGATAGCCAGGTGAGCGGGCGGGCCGGGCCCCGGGCGGGCATACTCGACGGCATGCTCTCTAGCTTCCTCGACCAGCCAGGCCCGCTCGCGTTCGCGCATCGCGGCGGTGCGGCGCACGGGCCGGAGAACTCATGGGCCGCATTCGAGCGTGCGGTCGACCTCGGCTTCCGCTACCTGGAAACTGACGTGCAGGCGACATCGGACGGCATGCTCATCGCCTTTCACGACCGCACCCTGGACCGGGTCACCGACCGGACCGGGCGGATCGCCCGCATGCCCTACCGCGTCGTCGCCGCGGCCAGGATCGGCGGGAAGGAGCCGATCCCGCTGCTGGAGGACCTGCTCGGCGCCTGGCCGGAGGCTCGCTTCAACATCGACATGAAGGACGAGTCCGCCATCGCGCCGCTGGTGCGGGTACTGCGGCGCACCGCGGCCTGGGACCGGGTGTGCGTGACCTCGTTCTCGTCGCGGCGGCTGCACGCTTTCCGGCAGAGTGTCGACCGCCAGGTGTGTACCACGCTGTCACCGTTGGGCCTGGCCGCGATCCACTCCGGCGCCTTGGCCTGCGGGATGTCCACGCGGCTCGCGCGGGCCGGGGTCCGCTGCGCGCAGATTCCCGCGCGGCTCGCGACACCGGCGTTCCTCGGCCGGCTGCGCCGCTCCGGCCTGCAGATCCACGTCTGGACGGTCAACGAGCCCGCGCTGATGCGCCGGCTGCTCGATCTCGCCGTGGACGGCATCATGACCGACGACACCGTGGCGCTTCGTGACGTGCTCACCGAGCGCGCGCAGTGGCACGGCACGGGAACGGGCACCGGCGGCCGCGGCGCGGGCGGCACCGGCTGAGCCTGGCGCGGCCGCACCGCCGGGGAGCGCCGCCGGCGCCGTGTTCGCAATGTCCAGGGCAAGGGCGGTTGGATTCGGGCAGAGCGGGAATCTTGTCCGGGTGACTCAGCGTTGGCTTTAGTGAACGGCTACGCGCCCGGGAGGCAATAACTTATGGCGGAACGCGCACTTCGCGGCACCCGGCTCGGGGCGACGAGCTACGAGAACGATCGCAATACCGACCTGGCTCCGCGCCAGGAGGTCTCGTTCGACTGCCCGAACGGTCATCATTTTTCCGTTCCGTTCGCGGCCGAGGCGGAGATCCCGACGACCTGGGAATGCCGGGTCTGCGGAGCCGCCGCGATCACGGTGACCGGAGAGCTCCCCGCGCAGAAGAAGGCCAAGCCTCCCCGGACGCACTGGGACATGCTGCTCGAGCGGCGGTCCATCGAAGACCTGGAGGAAGTGCTTGCGGAGCGGCTCGCGGTCATCCGCGCCGACCGCGCCGACCCCCGGGGCGCCGAGCGCGGCAAGCAGCCGCGGCTCAAGAGCGCCTAGCGAACCGCGCCAGGCCCACCAGGCCCCTTTCGACAACACCCCCGGCCAGCGCCCATAAGCCGGGGTGCTAAGACGCGCCCTTGCCCGTCGCGGCGCTGTCGTCGATAACCTCGCCAGGAATCGTCTTGCCCGGCTGGGACGGCGGCGCGGCCTGTGCCCGCCCCCTGGCGCGCGCCCGCGTCGCGCGGCTGCCCAGCCGGATGCCGACGGCGGCGGCCCGGCGGAAGAAGATGACTCCGAAGATGCGGCGCATCGCCGAGCGCGTGAGCGGAGCCACAGCGAGGACGCCGAGTACGTCGGTCACGAAGCCGGGCACCGCGATCAGCGCCCCGCCAGCCAGGATCAGTGCGGCGTCGCCAAGCTCCTTGTCGGGCACGACGCCGCTGGCCACCGCCCCGCGCAGCGCGCCCCAGGCCCGCCGGCCCTGGATGCGCACCAGCCACAGGCCGGCCACCGTGGACGCGATGAGCAGCATCAACGTGAGCGCCCAGCCGATGAGATGGGCGATCGTGATGATGACGTAGATCTCGGCCGCGGCGAGCAGGACCACCGCGAGGAGCGACGCGAACACCATGCTTCCATCATCGGTCAGCCGCGGCGGTGTTTGTGCAGGCGGCTGGAAACTCCCCACTGGGTTACGCGCCAGAACGCCTCGCGGACGATGGCGTTGCTCATCTTGCTCGCGCCGCTGGTGCGGTCGACGAACGTGATCGGGACCTCGACCACCTTGAGGCCGGCCTGGATGGCGCGCAGCGACAGGTCGATCTGGAAGCAGTAGCCCTGGGACTCGACGTGGTCGAGACCGATCTTCCGCAGCGTCGTGGCGCGGTAGGCGCGGTATCCCGCGGTCGCGTCGTGCAGCGGGATGCTCAGCATGATCCGCGCGTAGGTGTTCGCGCCGCGGGACAGCATCTCGCGGGATTTCGGCCAGTTCGTCACCCTGCCCCCCGGTACCCAGCGGGCGCCGATCACAGCGTCCGCGTCGTCAAGCGCCGCGAGCAGCCTGGGCAGTTCCTCGGGCTGGTGCGAGCCGTCCGCGTCCATCTCCACCATGGCGTCGTAGCCCCGGTCGAGCGCCCACTGGAAGCCGGCGATGTAGGCTGCGCCAAGGCCCGCCTTGACGCCGCGGTGCAGCACGTGGAGCTGGTCGTCGGCGGCGGCGAGCTCGTCGGCTGCCTCGCCGGTGCCGTCCGGGCTGCTGTCGTCCACGACGAGCACATCGGCGGACGGGACGGCGGACCGCACCCGCGCCGTGATGGGCCGCAGGTTGTCCCGCTCGTTGTAGGTCGGGATGATGACGACCACACGGCCGGTGAACGCGTCTGCTCCGGTCACGTTTCCTGCCTTCGCCTGCTCTCGTCGCGGATGGCTGCCCATATCCCGAGCGCCGCCGCGCACGTTCCCGCGCCCGCGAGGATCCACTCGGGCAGTTCGCCGAGCCGGTCGGCGAGCGTGAGCCCGGTCGAGGTCCGGATCTGCCGCTCCAGGATCGCCTGGGTGAATTGCCTTGACTGGGTGAGTATCCGCCCATCTGGGGTGATGATGGCGCTGATCCCGCTCGTCGCCGCTATCAGCACCGGCCGCGCGTGTTCCACCGCACGCAGCCGTGATATGGCGAGCTGCTGTGCGGGCTGGTCAGTGCGACCGTAGTCCGCGTTGTTGGTCTGCACCACGATCGCCTGGCCGCCACGGGTCACCGCGGTCCTGACGATGCCGTCGTAGGCGACCTCGAAGCAGATCACGTCGCCGACGGTGACCGGGCCCAGGCGGAGCACGCCCGGCCGGTGGCCGGCTACCTGATCGTAGGGCACGAGCTGCAGCCGCTTGATGAATTTGGTGAGCACCGACCGCATCGGCACGTACTCACCGAACGGCACCGGGTGCTGCTTGACGTAGAAGGCGCCCGGGCCGGTCACCGGTGACCAGACGATGCCCCGGTTCTGCACGTGCCGGCCGTCGCTCGTGAGGGTCATGGCCCCGACGAGCGCCGGCCCGCCGACGGCACGGACCGCCGAGCTGATCAGCGCGTAGGCGTCGAGGTCCCGGTACGGGTCGAGGTCGCTCGAGTTCTCCGGCAGGATCACCAGATCCGGCTGGCGCAGCCGGCCCTGCCTGACCAGGGCGGCCAGCTTGTGCATGGCATTGACGTGGTTGTCGAGCACGGCCGAACGCTGGCCGAAAAAGTTCAGGCCGAGCCGCGGCACGTTACCCTGGACGACCGCCATGGTGACAGTGCGCCCGCTCGCGTGCGGCAGCGGGATGGCGGGCCCCACGGCGGCGAGCGCGATCACTGCGATCGCCGCCGCCAGCCTGGCCGCGCCGCGGCCACCGCTGCCACCGCGGCCGGGGCGGCCAGTCCTGATCGCGGCCGTCGCGATCAGGCCGCCGGCCAGCGCGACGACGAAGGTCAGCAACGGTGCTCCGCCCACCGAGACGTACCTGGCGAAGGGCGACGCCGACTGGCTGAACGCAAGCCGTCCCCAGGTGAATCCGCCGAGCGGGAGCCGGCCGCGCAGCGCTTCCTCGGCTACCCACAGGCAGGCGGCCCACACCGGGGCGAGGGGCAGCCGCGCCACCGCCGCGATGCCGATGCCGAGCAGCGCAAAATAGACGGCCTCCACGAGTGCGAGCACCAGCCACGCGTCCGGGCCGATGACGTGTAGCCAGGACAGCAGTACGGGGAAGAACGCGGCGCCGGCCGCGAACCCGAGTGCGGCGCTCCTGCGGAGCCCGATGCCGCGGCGCGGCCCGGCCGCGGCTGGCTGCCAGATGGCGATCGTGATCAGCGCCACCGCGACGGGCGCGAGCGGCCACCATCCCGGCGACGGGAAGGCGAGCGTGAGCAGCAGCCCACCGGCGATCGCGGCCGCGGCCGGCCACAGCCGCCGCGCCGCCCCGCGCAGGCGATCTGGCCCGGTCTGGCCGTCGCCGCCGCGGGTGCCAGCCGGGAGGCCCGCGTGCGCCGCGCCGTCCGTCGCCACAGCGCTGCCGGGCGCCGTCGGGCCGGTTTCCGGCCCGGAGCCCTGCTGCGGTGTGGTCCGCGGAGCGCTGGCTTCCACGCAGGCACGTTACCCGTTCCCCGAGCGCACCGGGTCACGCACCCGCCGGTTTTCCGATCCTGTAACCGATCCGGGATGCGCGCAGCGCGGCCCGCGGCCCGGCCGCGGCAGGCGGCCTGTGGGCCCGCGGCCGGGCCGGCGACCCCGCATGGAAAAGGGCCCGGACATCCCTTCGGACCGGAACATGTCCCGCCGGCAACGGGCTCACATTCCGTTGTCTACTGGGTGCCCGGACCCTTTCCGGGTCCAACCCCCCGCCCAGCCAGGACCGCGGCGCGGCCATGCTCCGTGTTCCGCACCTGGCAAGAAGACGGCAGGATCGAAGCCCCCGTCCGTGGCGCAGCCCGCGAAGTGGCCGGGACGGCGACCCGGCCGGTTAGCCCGGTGCTGGACTGGGCAGCAACTTACCGCCCCTCGCCTCGATGTCAACCTCGCGGCGGGTCGGCCCGGCAGCGCGCCCGGCCGTCCGGCCAGGGCCGCCTGCTGACCGGCCGGGCCTGGTCAGCCGCGTGGCGGCACGACCACGACGCCGGTCGCGGTGACGGCCACGATGGGCTCGCCAAGCGCCCGCGCGGCCGAAGGGCCCGATCCCGCGTCGGCCCGGCACACCACTCTCGCCTCGAAGGCGAGTTCGCGGCTGCGGGCCCCGGCCCGCCGCACCGTCGCGATCGCCTCGATCACGTCGCCTGCGCGCACCGGGGCGCGGAACTGGACGTCGGAGTAGGCGGCGAGCAGTCCTTCGTCGCCGTCCATCCGGACGCAAAGCTCGGTGGCCACGTCGCCGAACAGCCCGAGGACGTAGGCGCCGTCGACCAGGCTCCCACCATAGTGCGCGTGGCTGTGCGGCACGTATCTGCGGTGGGTCACGGTGGCGCCCACCAGCGCCTCGCCGGTCATGTGGGCACGTCCACGGCTGCCTGGTTCCCGCCGCCCTCGTTCCCGTTGGCCTGGTCTCCGCCGCGCTGGGTGCCGCCTGCTCTCGGGGTGGCGAGCGCGTACACGAGGTAGCTTGCCACCTCACCGGGCGTGGTCCCGCGGCCGAAGATCCTGTCCACGCCGAGATCGCCGGCCATCGCCGGGTCGAACCGCGGGCCGCCGACCACGAGCAGCGGCCTCTCCGGGGGGGTCCGGGGGGTCGCCCCCCCGGGCTGGCCGGGCCCGGGCGGCCGCGCAAAGGCTCCGGCGAGCGCACGCGCGCCGGCCAGATGGGCGTCGCGCTGCGTCACCACCTGGCTGACGAGCACCGCGTCAGCGTGCTCACGCCGCGCCCGGCCGGCCAGTTCGGCCACATCGACCTGCGCGCCCAGGTTGATCACGCGCATCTCGCGGTAGTACTCAAGTCCCTTCTCCCCCGCGTGCCCCTTGACGTTGAGGATGGCGTCGATCCCGACGGTGTGCGCGTCGGTGCCGACGCACGCGCCGACCACCACCAGCTTGCGCCCGAGCGCCGAACGGATCCGCAGGTTCACCTCCTGCGGCGAGAGCAGCGGGAACTCGCGCTCGACCACGGTCACGGCCGACAAGTCAACAAATTGACTTACGCGGCCATACACGATGAAGAACGTGAAGTCCGGGCTCATGGCCTTGGCGTGCACCACCATCGCCTGATCCATGCCCATCTTGGCGGCAAGCTGGAGCGCCGCGCCCTCGGCGCGGGCCCGCTCGCCGGCGGTACCCAGTGGCACCGGCAGCGTGAACGACAGCTGTACCCTGCCGTCCCCCGTCGTGTCACCATACGGCCGGACGACGCTCACCAGACTCTCCTTCCGCAACGCCTGGGGACAACCGGAAAGCTATCCACAGAATCCCGTTCACCCCTCCCCCACCCCTTGACAGCCTGGAAAAATCAGCAGTAGGGCAACGCCCCCTCTGGGAGGGTGGGCCCTGAGTGGGTGGGCCCTGAGTGGAGGGAGCGCGGGGCGGACGGCCCGCGGCGGCGCCGTGATCATGACGCCGGCGCGGGCGAGGTGTTGTGCGGCAGCCGTTCGGGACTTTCGAGGATCTCCGTGGCG
>DATFVJ010000175.1:0-4024 GCA_035260365.1 Streptosporangiaceae bacterium | reverse complement strand
CCATTATGTGCCCCGTCCCGCCCCGAGTACCCGCCCAGAGTGCAGCTTGTTGCCTCGCATGCCGCCGCCCGGCGCTAACAGCCCGGCCATCGCGATTGCCAGCGCGTCAGGGCGATGCGTCCGCACAGGTCAGGCACGCGTATAACGCGTGCTAATTGCGCGGTATGCGGCGAGGTCCCGGCCGCCGGGCTGCCACCGCCGCTATTTCAGTACTGTCGAACCTGTGACCGGATTCTCCGCCGGCCGGGCCGCGGCCGTCGAGCTTGACCAGACAGACCCGCTGGCCGGCCTGCGCGACCGGTTCGTCTTCGCCGACCCCGAGATGATCTACCTCGACGGGAACTCACTCGGCCGGCTGCCCCGCGCCACCGCCGAGCGGATCGGCCAGGTGGTGCGCGACGAGTGGGGCGCCGGGCTGATCGGCTCGTGGGACCACTGGATCGGCCTGCCCGCGCGGGCCGGTGACCTGCTCGGTACGCACCTGCTCGGCGCGGCGCCCGGTCAGGTCGTGGTCTGCGACAACACCACCGTCAACCTCTACAAGCTGGCCAGCGCCGCACTCGACGCCCGCCCGGGCCGGTCCGCCATCATCACCGACGACGACAACTTCCCGACCGACCGTTACGTCCTCGAAGGCATCGCCCGGCAGCGAGGGCTCGAGTTGCGGCTGATCCACAGCGATATCGACACCGGGCTCGCCGCGGGCACGCTCGACGCCGCGCTCGCCGAGTGCGGCGCGCGGACCGCGCTCGTCAGCCTGTCCCACGTCGCCTACCGCAGCGGCGCGGTCCTTGACCTTGCATCGGTCACCCGGGCGGTCCACGGCACAGGGGCGATGATGCTGTGGGACCTGTGCCACGCCGCGGGAGCCGTTCAGGTCGAACTTGATGCGTCAGGCGCCGACCTCGCCACCGGATGTACGTACAAATACCTCAATGCGGGCCCCGGGTCCCCCGCGTTCCTCTACGTGCGCCACGAGTTGCAGGACCAGCTGACCCAGCCGGTATGGGGCTGGTTCGGGCAGCGCAGCCAGTTCGATATGGCCCAGGGCTACGACCCGGTGCCTGACATCGGCCGCTTCCTGACCGGCACCCCGCCCATCACCGGCATCGTGGCGGTGGAGGAGGGCACGCGGCTGCTCGCCGAGGCCGGGATCGGCGCGCTGCGCGCCAAGGGGATGCGGCTCACCGAGTACCTGATCGCGCTGGCCGACGCCTGGCTGGCGCCCCTCGGCTGCGCCGTCGCATCGCCCCGCGACGCGCGGCGGCGCGGCTCGCACGTCTGCCTGCGCCATCCGGAGGCCGAGCGTGCCGTCGCGGCACTCGCCGCGGCCGGTGTGATCGGCGACTACCGTCCCCCGAGCCGGCTCCGGCTCGGCCTGGCCCCCATCACCACGCGTTACGTGGACGTGTGGGATGCCATGGACCGGCTGCGGCGGATCGTCGCGGGCCGGACGTTCGCGCGGGTCCCGGCCGTCCGGGGCGGCGCCTGACCGTGCGCGGGGACGGGCCCGGTCACTCCCACTCGATCGTGCCCGGCGGTTTGCTCGTCACGTCGAGCACGACGCGGTTGATCTCGGGTACCTCGTTGGTGATCCGGGTGGAAATCCTCGTCATGACGTCGGCAGGCAGCCGGGCCCAGTCGGCCGTCATGGCATCCTCACTGGTCACCGGGCGCAGAACGACGGGATGGCCGTAGGTGCGCCCGTCGCCCTGGACGCCGACCGACCGGACCTGGGCGAGCAGCACGACCGGGCACTGCCAGATCTCCCTGTCCAGTCCGGCGCGGGTCAGCTCTTCCCTGGTGATCGCGTCCGCGGCCCGCAGCACCCGCAGCCGGTCCGCGGTCACCTCGCCGACCACGCGGATCGCCAGGCCAGGCCCGGGAAACGGCTGGCGCCAGACGATGTCGGCCGGCAGCCCCAGTTCCTCGCCGACTCGGCGGACCTCGTCCTTGAAGAGCCAGCGCAGCGGCTCCACCAGGCGGAACCCCAGGTCGTCAGGCAGGCCGCCGACATTGTGATGTGACTTGATGCTCGCCGCGCCGAAGCCGCCGCCCGACTCCACCACGTCCGGGTACAGCGTGCCCTGCACAAGGAAATCCACCGACTCGCCGTGCGCGCCCGCGTCCGCCACGATCTCGCGCGCCGCCTGCTCGAACACGCGGATGAACTCGCGCCCGATGATCTTCCTCTTCTGCTCCGGGTCCGTCACGCCCGCGAGCGCGTCGAGGAACTGCCCGGTCGCCTCCACCACCTTGAGGTCGACGCCGGTCGCGGCCACGAAGTCCTTCTCGACCTGTTCGGCCTCTCCCTGCCTCAGCAGGCCGTGGTCGACGAACACGCACGTCAGCCGCGCGCCGACGGCGCGCTGCACGAGCGCGGCAGCGACCGCGGAGTCCACGCCGCCGGACAGGCCGCAGATCGCGCGGCCGCTGCCGACCTGCGTCCTGATCTGCGCGATCTGCTCCTCGACGATGTTCAGCATCGTCCACGAGGGCCGGCAACCGGCCGCCTCGAGAAAGTGCCGCACAACCGGCCGGCCGAACTCCGAGTGCATCACCTCGGGATGGAACTGCACGCCGTAGAGGCGGCGCGCGGGATCCTCCATGGCCGCGACGGGCGCGCCCGCGCTGCTCGCGGTGACCGAGAATCCCGGCGGCGCCGCGGTACAGGAGTCGCCGTGCGACATCCAGGCCTGCTGCCGGGTGGGGAAGCCGGCGAACAGGTCGCCCTCGGCGCCCTCCGCGCTGACCACGATCTCGGTGCCGCCGTACTCACCGGTGCCCGTCCGCGCGACGGTACCGCCGAGCTCGGCCGCCATGAGCTGGAAGCCGTAGCAGATGCCGAGCACCGGGACGCCCGCTTGCAGCAGCCCGGTGCCGTCCGGCGCGGCGGGCGGAGCCGGTGGCGCGCCAT
Organism: Streptosporangiaceae bacterium; assembly: GCA_035260365.1. GTDB lineage: Bacteria > Actinomycetota > Actinomycetes > Streptosporangiales > Streptosporangiaceae > DATFVJ01. Next base: position 1,107 of record DATFVJ010000175.1, on the reverse strand, counting down.
CGGCGTAGACGGACGCCGGGCCACCGGAAAGGATGATCGCCTTCGGCTTGCGCGCCAGCATCTGCCCGACCGGCATCGTGTGCGGGACGATCTCGGAGTACACGTGGCACTCGCGTACCCTGCGGGCGATCAGCTGGGCGTACTGGGCGCCGAAGTCGACGACGAGAACGGTGTCGAAGTCACCAGCGGCGTGCACGCGACCGCCTTTCCCTTCTGGCCGGCTGAGGCGGCCAGTCTACGAGGTCACGGCCACGGCAGCGCCGCCATGCCACCACGATGCCGCCGCCCCGCGCCGCCCACGTCGCGCCGCCCGCGCCACGCCGTGCCCCGCGCCGCCCGGCCGCGCCGCCCGGGGCCGCGCCGCCCGGGCCGCGGCGGTTAGGGTCGGCAGGTAGACGGCAGGCACGCGATCCCGCGCCCGCTGCGTGACGCCATCAATACGAACGAGGAACGGAAGGGCTCGACGTGAAGGCTGCGATCTTTGACCGGCACGGACCCGCTCGCGAGGTGCTGCGGGTGACCGAGATCGACCGCCCGGAGCCCGGGCCCGGCCAGGTGCGGGTCCGGGTACGGGTCTCCGGCGTCAACCCGACGGACTGGAAGTCCCGCAGCGGCGCCACCCCGCGCCCCATGGACGGGTTCCAGATTCCGCACCACGACGGCGCCGGGGAGATCGACGCGGTTGGCCCCGGCGTGCCACCCGCGCGGGTCGGCCAGCGCGTGTGGGTGTGGCTGGCCGCGGCCGGGCAGCGCTGGGGCACGGCGGCGCAGTGGACTGTGGTGCCGCAGGAACAGGCGGTGCCCCTGCCCGACGGCGCGTCACTTGACATCGGTGCCAGCCTCGGGGTGCCAGCGCTCACCGCGTACCGGTGCCTGTTCACTGACGGCCGGGTGCACAGCAAGAACGTGCTTGTCGCGGGGGGCGCGGGCGCCGTCGGGCATTTCGCCATCGAACTCGCCAAGCACGACGGCGGGCGGGTGCTCGCGACGGTCAGCGGCCCGGAGAAGGCCGCGCTGGCCGGCAAGGCGGGCGCCGACCAGGTGGTGAACTACCGCGACAGCGACGCCGTCGACCAGGTCCGGTCCTTCGCCGAGCGGTTCGAGCGG
>DATFVJ010000174.1:0-7853 GCA_035260365.1 Streptosporangiaceae bacterium | reverse complement strand
ACCCTGATGGCAAGCCGCTGATAGGAGAAGTCGGCGAACTGGTGATAACTGTGCCGATGCCGTCGATGCCGGTCGGCTTCTGGAACGATCCCGGCGGCGCGCGCTACCGGGAGAGCTACTTCGCGTCCTATCCCGGTGTGTGGCGGCACGGCGACTGGATCAAGGTGCTCCCCGACGGCGGCTGCGTGATCTACGGCCGGTCGGACGCGACGCTCAACCGGGGCGGGGTCCGGATGGGCACCAGCGAGTTCTACCGCGTGGTGGAGCGCTTCACCGAGGTAGCCGACAGCCTGGTGGTCGACACGGGTCAGCTGGGCCGGGAGGGAAAGCTGATCTTGTTTGTGGTCCCGGCCGCGGGCCGGGCGCTCGACGCGGATACGATCGCCCGGATCCGCGGCGCGATCCGGGCCGCGCTCTCGCCGCGCCACGTTCCCGACGAGATTCGGCAGGTCCCCGGCATCCCGCGGACGCTGTCGGGCAAAAAGCTCGAGGTGCCGGTGCGGAAGATCCTCCTCGGCACGCCGGTGGCGGAGGCGGCCGATCCGGCCGCGCTCGCGAACCCCGAGGTACTCGGCCACTTCGGCGCCGAGCCGGTGGCGGGCCCGGCATGAGCCGCACAGCCGAGCGGGAGGTGACATGGGCGGCGGGGCACTGACCGGCGCGGGCCACCGTTTTGGCGAGGAGGGGGGCGTCCTCACCTACGGCCGGTACCTGCGGCTGCCCGACCTGCTTGACCAGCAGGTACCGCAGGCGGATCCGCCCGCGCACGACGAACTGCTGTTCATCACGGTGCACCAGGCGTACGAGCTGTGGTTCAAGCAACTGCTTTACGAGCTCGAATCCGCGCGGGACGCGATGGGTGAGGGCGAGCTGTGGCGGTCGCGGCACCTGCTGCGGCGGGTGCACGTCATCGACCGGCTGCTCGTCGAACAGGTCGAAGTCATCGAGACCATGACGCCGCAGGACTTCCTCGAGTTCCGGTCGCTGCTCGCACCGGCGAGCGGTTTCCAGTCGGCTCAGTTCCGTGAGGCCGAGTTCCTGTCCGGCGCGAAGGACGCGAGCTTCCTGGCCAGGTTCCGCGGGCTGACCGACACCGAACGGCTCCGGCTGGAGCGCCGGCTCGCCGAACCCACACTGTGGGACGCCTACGTCGGGTTGCTCGCCGCGCGCGGCCTGCCCACGGCTGGGGATCAGGACCTACTCGGGTCTCTTGTGCTGGTCGCGAGCGATCGGTCCAATCACGACGACCTGTGGCGGCTGGCCGAGGATCTGATCACCCATGACGAGATCGCCGGTCTGTGGCGGGCGCGGCACGTCCAGATGGTGGAACGGCAGATCGGCACGAAGTCGGGTACCGGCGGGTCGACCGGTGCGCCCTATCTGCGGGAACGGGTCGCACTGCGCTACTACCCGCTGCTGTGGGAACTGCGGGCACGGCTCTGACGGCCTGATCGGTGCGGGCACGAAGAGGTGCGGCACAAAGGAGTGGCAAATGGCGGTAAGTATCGATGCGGAAAAGGACGCCGTGCTGCGCGAAGCGGCGCGCTACGGCGCGGAGGTGGCGCCCGCGGGCATTCTCGGCCGAGCCGACGCGCACGCCGCTCCCGTAACCCCGGATGCCGCGGACCTGCTCGGGTATTTCCGCATGTATTACCGCCACGTGGCGCCGGACGACCTGGTCGGCCGGGCCCCGGAACGGGTCGCGGCGGTCGCCCTCGAGCATGCCAGGCTCGGCGCCCGCAGGCCCCAGGGCCGGGCGCTGGTCCGCGTCCGCGGCGAGCGCACCATGCCGGGAGTGCAGGGCCTGGAGCCCGGCCGGATCCTGATCGACGTCGTCACCGACGACATGGCGTTTCTCGTCGACTCGCTGACCATCGAACTCAGCCGGCACGACCTGGGCATCCGGCTGCTCATCCACCCTCAGCTCCGGGTCCGCCGGGACATCACCGGTGAGTTGCGCGAGTTCTGCGGCCAGGTCGACGGGCGCCCGGGCGCGGCCGACGAGCAGTGCGAGGCCTGGATGCACATCGAGGCCGGGCGGTCGGCAACGCCGCCTGCCGGGCTCGAGGAACATCTGCGGCGGGTGCTCGCCGACGTGGCGATGGTGGCCGAGGACCGGGTGCGGATGGCGTCGACCGCGATCCAGCTCGCCGACGAGCTCGCGGCCGAGCCCCCCGCACCCGGTCTGAGCGTGCTGCCCCCTTCTGACCTGGCCGAAGGCCAGGAACTGCTCCGCTGGCTCGCCGATGGTCATTTCACCTTCCTCGGCTGCCGCGACTACGACCTCGTGGACGGGCCCGACGGCGCGGCCCTGCGCTCGGTCCCCGGCACCGGCCTTGGCATCCTGCGTCACGACAAGGCCCGGTCGGACTCGTTCGCGGCGCTGCCGCCAGAGGTCCGGGCGTGGGCACGGGAGCCGCGGCTGCTCGTGCTGACCAAGGCCAATTCGCGCTCGACCGTGTACCGGCCCAACTATCTCGACTACATCGCGGTCAAGAGATTCGACAAGTCCGGCCAGGTGGTGGGGGAGCACCGGTTCCTTGGCCTGTACAGCCACGCCGCCTACACCGAGAGCGTGGCCCGGATACCGGTGCTGCGGCACAAGCTCGCGGCGGTGCTGGAACTCGCGGACCTGTCGCCGGACAGCCACGACGGCAAGGACATGGCCGAGATTCTCGAGACCTACCCCCGCGAGGAGCTTTTCCAGATCTCCGTCGACGAACTGCTGCCGATCGCGCTCGGCGTGCTGCGCCTGCGCGAGCGCAGGCAAACCCGGCTCTTCCTGCGCCGGGACGTGTACGGGCGGTTCATGTCGTGCCTGGTGTACCTGCCCAGGGACCACTACACGACGAAGGTCCGCCTGCGCGCGACGGAAATCCTGCGCGCGGCGCTGCGCGGTAAGACCGTCGACTACAGCGTGATGATCGGCGACGCGACGCTGGCCAGGCTGTACATCGTGGTGCGCGGCGAGCGCGGCGTCCCGCTCCCCGAGGTGAACGCGGAGGAACTCGAGCGCGCCCTGGTGGCGGCGGCCCGCTCGTGGGACGAGCATCTCGCCGACGAGGCCGAGACGCAGCTTGGTGCCGAGGCGGCGGAGCGGCTGACGCGAATCGCGGGCCGCATGATCCCGGAAGGTTACAAGGCCGACGTGCCCGCGGCGGCAGCGGTCGCGGACCTGATGCGGGTCGTGCGGCTGGCGCAGTCCGGTGACGCGTTCAGCGTGGACCTTTACGAGCCGCCCGGCGCGGGGCCCGGCGAGGAGCGGCTGAAGGTGTACCGCGTGAGGACGCCCATCGTGCTCTCCGACGTGCTGCCCCAGCTACAGCACATGGGAGTGGAGGTCGTCGACGAGCGGCCCTACGAGTTCGCCGTGCCCGCGGAGGAGTTCAGCGACCCGGACGGTCCGGGCGGTCATGTGCTCGTGGGCGCGAACACCCCGGCGAGCCCGATCGCCATTCCACCGCGGTTCTGGATCTACGATTTCGGGCTGCGCCGGGAAGCGGCCGGCCCTCCCGCGGGGCGCACGGCCAAGAACCTCTTCCAGAGTGCGCTGACCGCGCTGTGGCGCGGCCAGGTGGAAGACGACGGCTTCAACGCGCTCGTCCTCTTCGCGAGTTTGTCCTGGCGGCAGGTTGTCGTACTGCGTGCGTACGCCAGATACCTGCGCCAGGCGGGCAGCGCGTTCAGCCTGGACTACATCGAGCGCGTCCTGCGCTCGAACCCGGCCGTGGCGCGGCTGCTGGTGCTGCTCTTCGAGTCCAGGTTCGACCCGGAGCTTCAGCCCCGCCGCGGCCGCGCAGAAGCCCACAGCGGTGCAGCCCGCGGCGGGGCAGCCAGCAACGGAGCAGCCCGCAACGGAGAAACCCGCAACGCGGAGGCCCATAACGGGGAGGCCCATAACGGGGAGGCCCATAACGGGGAGGCGGAGCGCAGCGAAGCGATCGCGGAGGAGATCTCCGGCCTGCTCGACGAGGTGGCGAGCCTCGATGAGGACCGGATCCTGCGCTCCTACCTGGCGCTGGTCCGCGCGACGCTGCGGACGAACTACTTCCAGGTCGACTCCGCCGGCGCGCACAAGCCCTACCTGGTCGTGAAGCTGGATCCGCAGCAGGCACCCGACCTGCCCGCGCCGCGGCCGCGGTTCGAGGTGTTCGTCTACTCGCCGCGGCTTGAGGGCGTGCACCTGCGGTTCGGCCGGGTCGCTCGCGGCGGGCTGCGCTGGTCGGACCGGCGTGAAGACTTCCGCACCGAGATCCTGGGCCTGGTGAAGGCGCAGCAGGTGAAGAACGCGGTGATCGTGCCCGCGGGCGCGAAGGGCGGGTTCGTCTGCAAGCAGCTACCGAGCCCGGCTGACCGCGAGGCGTGGCTGGCCGAGGGAACCGCGTGCTACAAGCTCTTCGTCAGCGGCCTGCTCGACGTCACGGACAACCTGGTGGGCGGGCAGGTCGCGCCGCCGCCCGGTGTGGTCCGTCACGACGGCGACGACCCGTATCTGGTGGTGGCCGCCGACAAGGGCACCGCCACGTTCTCCGACCTGGCCAACGAGGTAGCGCAGGAGTACGGGTACTGGCTCGGGGACGCCTTCGCCTCCGGTGGCTCGGCAGGCTACGACCACAAGAAGATGGGCATCACCGCGCGCGGCGCCTGGGAGTCGGTGAAACATCATTTCCGCGCCATGGGCATCGACGTGGCGACCCAGGAGTTCGAGGTGACCGGGATCGGCGACATGTCCGGTGACGTGTTCGGCAACGGGATGCTGCTGTCGGACCGGATCAAGCTCGTGGCGGCCTTCGACCACCGGCACATATTCATCGATCCGGTCCCCGATCCGGCGTCGAGCTTCGCCGAGCGGACCCGCCTCATGCACCTGCCGCGCTCCTCATGGGCGGACTACCAGCCGGGGCTGATCTCCGCCGGCGGCGGCGTGTGGCCGCGGACCCTGAAGTCCGTACCGGTGAGCCCGCAGGCCAGGACCGCCCTGGGCCTGGGTGAGCAGGTGACCACGCTGACCCCGCACGAGCTGGTCAAGGCCATCCTCTGCGCACCGGTCGACCTGCTGTGGAACGGCGGGATCGGGACGTACGTCAAGGCCACCGGCGAGACTCACGCCGAGGCCGGCGACCGCGCCAACGACGCGGTCAGGATCGACGCGACCCAGCTGCGGGCGAGGGTGGTCGCCGAGGGCGGGAACCTCGGGCTGACCCAGGCGGCGCGCATCGAGTACGCGCTCGCGGGCGGGCTGATCAACACGGACTTCATCGACAACTCCGCGGGCGTGGACACCTCCGACCACGAGGTCAACATCAAGATCTTGCTTAACGGCGCCGTTGGTGACGGCCAGCTGACCCGGGCCAAGCGCGACCTGCTGCTGCAGGAGATGACCGACGAGGTCGCGAACCTCGTGCTGCGGCACAACTACCAGCAGAACGCCTGCCTCGCCGCGGCGCGCGCACAGGCGGCGTCCATGCTGCACGTGCATGCGCGGTACATAAGGAAACTGGAGCGGGACGGGCTGCTGCGGCGGCGCCTTGAGTACCTGCCGGGTGAAAAGGTCGTCGCGGAACGGCGTTCCGCGGGCCTCGGCCTGACCACGCCCGAGTTCGCAACTCTGCTGGCCTATACCAAGATCGCTCTCAGCGAGGAGCTTGTCGCGTCCGATTTTCCCGCCGACGAGTACCTGGGGCGCGAGCTGGCCAGGTACTTCCCGCACCCGCTGCGTGAGCGGTTCGCCGACCGGATGCCCGGCCATCCGCTCTGTGCGGAGATCATCACCACCTCGGTGGTCAACGAGATGGTGGACACGTCCGGCACCACGTTCGCGTTCCGGCTCAACGAGGAGACCGGCGTGTCAGCGCCGGACCTCGCGCGCGCCTGGCTGGTCGCGCGTCAGGTCTTCGACATGCCCGCGTTCTGGGCATCGGTCGAGGCGCTCGACGGCCGGGTGGAGGTGGCGACCCAGGTTTCGCTGCTGCTCGAGGCGCGCAAGCTGACCGAGCGCGCGTCCCGCTGGCTGGTGCTCGGCCGGCGCCCGCCGCTGCCCATCCGCTCGACCATCGACTTCTTCACCGACGGCGTGGCCACCATCGGATCGGGGCTGCCGAAGCTGCTCACCGGCCGCGACCTGGCCGGCTTCGAGGAGCGCCGTGACTCCTTCACCGCGCGCGGCGTGCCGCTCGAACTGGCCGAACAGGTCGCCGGGATGGTCCCCGCGTACTCGACGTTCGACATCGTGGAGATCGCGTCCGGCGTCGGGCGCGGCGTCGAGGAGGTCGCGGAGGTCTACTACAACCTGGCCGACCGGCTGCAGATCGCGCGGCTGAGGGAGCGGATCACCGCACTGCCCAGGGACGATCGGTGGAACACCATGGCCCGCGCCGCGCTGCGCGACGACCTGTACGCGGCGCACGCCGCCCTGACCGGTAACGTCCTCGTGGTCAGCGGCTCAGGCACACCCGAGGAGCGGCTCGCGGTCTGGACGGAGCGCAACGCCGCCGAGGTCGCCAGGGCCAGGCAGACGCTCGGCGAAATCTGGGAGAGCGAGCGCTTCAACGTGGCCACCTTGTCCGTCGCGCTGCGTGCGATCCGCACCCTGGTGACGTCGAGCACCCTGCCGCACAGCTGACCCCAGCGGCACCGGCAGCCTCCTGTTCGTCGCGCCACGCGGCAGCCGTTAAGGATCATTTTTGACGTCTGCCGCGGCCGGCGTCAGGTTCCGCCGGCGCTGGTCGGGCCGCCGTCGGAGGCGATGACCCGCATCTGCGCGGGCCGCTTTCCCGCAGGCTGGCTCGGGGGGATGGCGGCCGCGTACTGGTCGGTCTCGCCCGTATCCAGTTCGGTCCGGATGATCAGGTGGCCCGTCGCGTAGAGAATCGGCGCGAACGCCGGCGGGATGGCGATCTCGCTCGGGTGCGCGGCTTTGGTCCTGATGACGGTGTTGTGGACCAGGGTGTACAGGACCAGCGCGCCGCCGTCGGCGGTGCCGAGCACGTAGGGCGGCCACGCGCTCCCGTCCACCAGCGAGTCGTAGGTCAGGCCGAGCCGCGTGGCCTGGCGCTTGGCCGCCACGATCTGGTCGTATATGCCGGTCGTGTAGGGGCCGGCCGCCACGACACGGGCCGCCTGCGCGGCGGGCCCGTCGTCGGCGACCGCCGCCTGCAAGGCGCCGGCACTGTTCGGGCTGACGAGCAGCCCGTTGTCGAACGTGGCGCGCGCAATGGCGTGGCCGCTCGCGTCCAGCGCCAATCGCGGCAACGCCACCCCCGGCTGCAGCAGCGTGGACAGGCTCAGCTGCCACGATGAGGTGGCCGTCGGGCGGCTGAACACCATGATCGCGGTACGCGCCGGCCCGCCGGCCGCGGTCGTGCGTGGCGCGACCGCGACGAACCACAGCGGGAACGAGTTCATCTGCGGTACGTAGAGGGCCGGAGCCCCGTACCGGTACCTCTGGACGGGCGTCTCGGTGTAGTCGGCCCGCTCGTACGCCGAGACGATCTGCGCCACCTGGGCTCCGCTCACGAGCGTAAGGTCGAGCGACTCGTCACCCGCGGCCCTGGCCACCTGGTCGGTGGTCGCGAAGGTGCTGAACACCTGCCTGGCGTAGGCCAGCGAGACCTCGCCGGGCTGCGGGGTGGCCCCAACGGCGGTCGTGGCGCAACCGCGCGCGCCGAACACGAGCGCGACCACGACCACAAGCACGAGGCCGGTCCCGACCGCGGTCCGGCGCACCGCGTGGACAGCTGCGATCTTCATCTCCGGGTGTTCGCCTAGGGCTGACTGGTCGCTCCGCGTGATCGATGGAGCCGATCGCGCCACCGGCGAATGCGCGCAGCCGAACCATGTGGGTATGATGCGGG
>DATFVJ010000173.1:0-16564 GCA_035260365.1 Streptosporangiaceae bacterium | reverse complement strand
CGCCGCTGGCCGCGGCCGATCCCGCCGACCCCGTCGACGCCATGGTCATGGTGGGCCAGGCAACCGGCCAGGCGGGCGGCCCAGCAACCGGCCCAGCAACCGCCCCGCCAACCCGCAACAACCCCGGCCCCACCAGCACCTAACGCCCCACCGGCACCGCGCCATGCCGGGACAAGCCGGCCAGCGGCGCCTAGCGCTTCCTGGCCCGGTACAGCCGGCCGTGCAGCAACGTCACCAGGGTGACGATCCGCCGCATGTCCCGGTCGGTCCGCCCGAAGGACAAGACGTTGATCAGCGGCCGCATCCGCTGCCGCGTGATGGCCTTGGGCCGGGCGAACTCCCGCAGCCCGTCCGCGCCGTGGATCCGCCCGAACCCCGACTCGCCCACGCCGCCGAACGGCAGCGCGGGCACGATCGCGAACCCGAGCACCGAGTTGATCGAGGTCATCCCGGACCGCAGCGAGCGAGCCGCGGACATGGCCGCCGAACGATCCCGGGCGAACACCGCCGACCCGAGCCCGTAGCGCCCCGCGTTGGCGAACGAGACCGCCTCGGCCAGGTTGACCACGCGGGTCACCGTCACGGTCGGCCCGAACGTCTCCTCCGTCACCGCCGTGGAGTGCTCGGGCACGTCGGTCAGGATCACAGGCCGCACGTACGGCGCGGCTATCGCGTCGGCCCCCCCGACCACCGGGTGCCCGCCCCGGGCCAGCGCGTCCGCCACGTGCTTGGCGACGATCTCCGGCTGCGCGGGCGAGGTCATCGGCCCGTACGAAGCCTCCCGGTCGAACCCGGGCCGCAACGCGGACACGCGCGAGGTCAGCCGTTCCATGAAGCTGTGATAGACCGCGTCGGCCACGTAGACGCGCTCGATCCCGATGCAGGTCTGCCCGGCGTTGGACATCGCGCCCCAGGCGGCGGCGTCGGCGGCCGCCTCCAGGTCGGCGTCGGCGCTGACCAGCAGCGCGTCCTTGCCGCCGCATTCGGCCAGCACCGGGGTGAGGGTGTCCGCGGCGGCGGCCATCACCTTGCGCGCGGTGGCCGCGGACCCGGTGAAGGCGAGCTTGGCCACGCCGCTGCGGGCCAGCGCCTCGCCGGTGGACCCGGGCCCGGTGACCAGCTGGAACACGGGCTGAGCCTCCCCGAACAGCCCCAGCGCCTCGCCGAACGACCGGACCAGCCAGCTCCCGGTCGCCGGCGTCAGCTCGGACGGCTTGAAGACGACCGTGTTCCCGGCCGCCAGCGCGTACGCGATCGAGCCGACCGGGGTGAACACCGGGTAGTTCCACGGCCCGATCACCCCGACCACGCCGAGCGGCTGGTACTCCAGCGTGGCGGCCTGGTGGACGGAGAGGAGCCCGCTGCGTACCCGGCGCGGCCGCAGCACCCGGCGGGCGTGCCGGGCGGCCCAGTCGATGTGCACGATGGCCAGGATGATCTCGAGCTTGGCGTCGTCGAGCGGCTTGCCGGTCTCCTCGTGCATGAGCTGGGCCAGCCTGCCCATGTACCTGGTCAGGTACGACTTCCAGGCGAGCAGCCTGATCCGCCGGCCGGACCAGCCGAGCCCGGCCCACCACGCCGCGGCCTCGCGGGCCTGGGCCACGGCGGCATCCACCTCACGGCGCCCGTGTACGGGGAAGGTGGCCAGCACTTCCCCTGTCGCCGGGTTCACTGTCTCAAGCATCGCCTGACCAGTAAAGCATCCAAGGGGGGTCCGGGGGGATGGGTCCCCCCTGGAGCGGGGGGGTCTGGGGAGGTCGTCCCCCCGAGGCCAGCACAGCCTACGCTGGGTTCGTGCCGTCTCGTCCCTACCTCCTCCTGTCCTGCGCGACCTCGGCGGACGGCTACCTGGACGACGCGAGCCCGCGGCGGCTGATCCTGTCCGGCCCCGCCGACCTGGACCGGGTGGACGAGGTGCGGGCGGGCTGCGACGCGATCCTGGTCGGCGCGCAGACCGTCCGGAACGACAACCCGCGGCTGCTGATCAGGGACCCGCGCCGCAGCGCGCGCCGCACCGCCCGAGGCCTGCCGCCGCACCCGGCCCGGGTCACCCTCACCGCCACCGGCGACCTGGACCCGGCGGCCCGGTTCTTCGCCCCCGGCGCGCCGCGCCTGGTGTACTGCGCCACCCCCGCGCTGGCGCGCGCCCGGACCCGGCTGGGGGACAGCGCCGTGCTCATCGACGCCGGTGACCCGCTGTCCCTCGGCTTCATGCTCACGGATTTGGCCGAACGGGCCGGGCCGCGTGCCCTGGTCGAAGGCGGCGCGCGCGTCCTTGGCGATTTCCTGGCCGCCGGCCTGGCCGACGAGCTCCACCTGGCGGTAGCCCCGTTCTTCGTGGCTGACCCAGCCGCGCCCCGGCTCAACCTCCCCCGTCCCGCCCCGGCCTCCGCCCCCCGCCCCGACCTCCCAAATCCCATTCCCACCTCCCCTTTCTTTAGCCCCAACAACACCACAAGCCCCATGACCCTCGCTGGCGTCTCCCGTGTCGGCGAAATCGCGTTGCTGCGCTACCTGCTCGGTCCCGGCGGCCCGGATCACCGCTTCCTGCGCTGGGCGGTGGAGCTGTCCCGGCTGTGCCCGCCGTCGGCCACGGCGTTCTCCGTCGGGGCGGTCGTCGTCGGCGAGGACGGCGAGGTGCTGGCCACCGGGTTCTCCCGCGAGCAGGAGGACCACGACCACGCCGAGGAGGCCGCGCTCCGTAAGCTGGGTCCCAGGGATCCGCGGCTGCGGCACGCCACGCTCTACAGCTCGCTCGTGCCCTGCGGCGCGCGCGCCTCGCGCCCGGTGACCTGCGTCCAGCACATCGTCGCGGCGGGCATCCCGCGGGTCGTCTTCGCCTGGCGCGAGCCCGCCCTGTTCACCGACGGGCAGGGGGCCGAACAACTCCTGGCCGCGGGCGTCGCCGTCACCGAGGTGCCCGAACTGGCCGAACGGGCCAGGGCGATCAACGCCCACCTCGTCAGGCCCGGCACGTGACCTCTCCCGAACTCCGTCGTTCGCTGGGTCAGTCCAGGGTCGCGATTCTCGGCTACTTCTTCGTACTCGGGGTGGCCACGGCGACCTGGAGTGCCCGGCTGCCCGCCATCAAGGAATCGCTGCGCCTGACCGATGGCCGCCTGGGCCTCGCGCTGTTCGCGGTGCCCGCGGGCAGCGTGCTGACGCTGGCGCTGAGCGGGCGGATCGCCGACAGGTTCGGCGCGGTCCGGGTGCTGCGGATCGCCGGCGTGCTGAACCCGGCCGCGCTGATCCCCATCGGCCTGGCCCGCGACCTGCCCGCGCTGATGGCCACCCTGGCCGTCTACGGTGCGGTGGCCGGGCTCCTCGACGTGTCGATGAACGCCTGCGGCGCCCGGCTCGAGCTCGGCTACGACCGGCCGATCATGTCCTCGCTGCACGCCGGCTACAGCATCGCCGGCCTGGCCGGTGCGGGGATCGGCGGGCTGTCGGCGTGGCTGGGGATCAGCCCGCTGCCGACGTTCACCGTGACCGCCGCGGCGCTGATCGTCCTCGGCCTGCTGATCGGCCCGCGGGTCACCATCCCGCCGGTCGCGCCCGCGCCAGACCAGCCGGACGCCGCCGCCGCCCGGCGCTCGCTGCGCCAGACTCTGCTGCCCCGGGGGGACGACCCTGCTGGCCTCCCCCGGGGGGACTCCATCCCCCCGGACCCCCCTGGCAGACCCCCCCGAAACCCATTGGCGGTGATCTGGATCCTCGGCCTGCTGGCGCTGTGCGGCCAGGTCGGCGAGGGCGCGGCCGGCGACTGGAGCGCCGTCTACCTGCACGTCAACCTCGGCGCGGCGCCCGGCGCTGCGGCGGTGGCGCTGGGCGCGTTCTCGGTCACCATGGCGGCGGGCCGGGTGGCCGGCGATCGCCTCGCCAGCCGGTACGGCTCGGTGCGGCTGGTGCGCGCCAGCGGCCTGGTGGCCGGCCTCGGCCTCGCGGCGGGCCTGCTGATCGGCACGCCGGCCGCGGCCATCGCTGGCTTCGCGCTGCTCGGCCTGGGCCTGGCCGGGATCTTCCCGCAGATCGTCACGGCCGCGGCGCGGCTGGACCCCGGGCAGGCGGGCCGCAACATCGGGCGGATCGCCGCGGTGGCCTACTCGGGCCTGCTCAGCGGCCCGGTCGCGATCGGCGCGATCGCCTCAGGCGTGGGCCTGAAAGACGCCCTCCTGGTCCCGGCGGCCCTGGCGGTCCTCGTCACCGCCGCGGCCGGCGTGATGAACACCGCGGGCTAGGTCAGAACAGCGTGTTCTCTGGCATCACGCCGCGCATCGTGTCGTAGTCCAGGGTCACGCACCTGATGCCGCGGTCCTCGGCGAGCGTGCGGGCCTGCAGCTTGATCTCCTGGGCGGCGAAGACGCCGTGCACCGGGGCCAGCAGCGGGTCGCGGTTCAGCAGGTCGAGGTATCTGGTGAGTTGCTCCACTCCGTCGAGCTCGCCGCGCCGCTTGATCTCCACCGCGACGCTCTCGCCCGTGCCGTCCCGGCACATCAGGTCGACCGGGCCGATCGGGGTGGGGTACTCGCGGCGGACCAGCCGCCAGCCCTCGCCGAGCAGGCTCAGCTGGACGGCCAGCAGTTCCTGCAGGTGCGCCTCGACGCCGTCCTTGGTCAGCCCCGGGTCGACGCCGAGGTCGACCGAGGTGTCGCTCAGCACCTCGCTGATCGTGATGGCGAGCGTCTCACCCGCCTTGTTGATGACGGACCACCGGCCTTCCTCCTCGGTGAGGCGGCACGGCGGCGACATCCAGTTCAGCGGCTTGTACGAGCCGCCGTCGGAGTGCACGAGCACCGAGCCGTCGGCCTTGACGATGAGCAGGCGCAGGGCCTCGGGGAGGTGGGCGGTGAGCCGGCCGACGTAGTCGACGCTGCACCGGGCGATGACGAGCCGCACGACCGGTAACTCTACCGCTCGCCTAAGCTGGGCAGGCGTGAGCCCGCGCCGGATCCGCCGCGACCGCTCCGGCCCTCCCGACCCCGTGCCCGGGCCCGAGCGCGTCGAGTCATGGCCGGACGGGGACTGGGTCGTCCGCCGGATCCCCGGCGCGGGATCGGCGAAGGCGTACCGCTGCCCAGGCTGCGACCAGGAGATACCCGCCGGGACGCCGCACATCGTGGCGTGGCCCGCGGATGCGCAGCCGTTCGGGATCAATGTGGGGGTCGGCGAGCGCAGGCACTGGCACCGGCCCTGCTGGCAGCGGCGGCTGGACCGGCGGCCCGCGCGGCGGGCGGGACCGACGCCGGCGCGCCAAGCAATCCGGCGGCCGGGGCGGCGGGTATGACCGCGGGCGATGGCGGGACCGAAGCGGAGGCCAGCATGACCGGGGACAGCCAGACCGCGGAGATCCGGGCGTCGACAGTGCTTCCGGCCCGGCGCTCACCGGTTACCCTGCGCACCGCGGACGGGCTCGATCTGGTCGGCGAACTGGCCCTTCCGGCCGCGCGGGACCCGGCCGCGACCCTCGTCTGCCTGCATCCGCTGCCGACCCACGGCGGGATGATGGACAGCCACATCCTGCGCAAGGCGGCCAACCGGCTGCCGGCGCTCGCCGACCTGGCCGTGCTGCGGTTCAACACGCGCGGCACCGCGTCGGACCACGGCACGAGCAAGGGGGAGTTCGGCGGCGGCGATCCCGAGCGCTACGACGTCGAAGCCGCGGTCGCGTACGCGACCTCGGCCGGGCTGCCCGCCCGGTGGCTGCTCGGCTGGTCGTTCGGCACCGAACTGGCGCTCATGTGGGGAAATGTGCCCGAGGTGGCCGGCGCCCTGCTGCTCTCACCGCCGTTGCGCCGCGCCACCGGCGCCGATCTTGACGCCTGGGCGGCGTCCGGCAAGCCACTGATCGCGCTGATCCCCGAGCTCGACGACTACCTGCGCCCCGACGAGGCGCGGCAGCGGTTCGCCCGGGTGCCGCAGGCCGAGGTCGTCGCGGCGGCCGGGGCCAAGCACCTGTGGGTGGGGGAACCCTACGTACGGATCGCGCTCAATGAGATCGTGAAGCGGGTGAACCCGGCCGCGTGGCCCCTCCCCACCGAGTGGAAGAAGGACCCCCCATGAACCTGTTCGACCTGACGGGGAAGACGGCGCTGATCACGGGTGCGTCGCGGGGCATCGGCCGCACCATCGCGGTCGCGATGGCCGGCGCGGGCGCCGACCTCGCGCTGGTCGCACGGAGCGCGGACGGCCTGGCCGAAACGGCGCGGCTGGCCACCCAGCAAGGCCGCAAGGCGTTCATCATCCAGGCCGACGTGACGCGGCAGGAGGAGGTGGCCGAGGCCGTCGCGGGAGCGATCGGGTACTTCGGCCAGGTCGACATCCTGGTGAACAACGCGGGCGGGTCCAACTTCGTGGTGCCGTTCGCCGATCTGCGCCTGCCGGGCTGGGACAAGATCATGAAGCTGAACCTGACCTCCGCCGTGTACGCGTGCCACGCCATCAGCAGGCACATGCTGGAACGTGGCAGCGGGTCGATCGTGAACGTCGCCTCGGTGGCCGGCGTGGCCTCCGCGCCGCTGCTGTCCCCCTACGGTGCCGCCAAGGCCGGGCTGATCTCACTGACCAAGTCGCTCGCCGTGGAGTGGGCGCAGTCGGGAGTGCGGGTGAACGCGCTGTGTCCCGGCTGGACGGCCACCGACCTCAACCGCGACCTGTGGGACGACGCGGAAGGCGGCCGGGCGACGGTCGCGGCGGTGCCGATGATGCGATGGGCCCGGCCCGAGGAAATGGCTGGGCCCGCGGTCTTCCTCGCCAGCGACGCGGCGTCCTACGTCACGGGGCATACGCTCCTCGTCGACGGAGGCCAGACCGCGATCTGACGGCAGCAGCTACATCTCCGGTGGGCCGAGGCCGGGGCCCCGGCCCACCGGACACGGTCAGCCGGCTACTCGGTCCACCACTCTTCGTCCTTGGCCTGGCCGCCCTTGTTGTGGGGCCCCGGCTTCGCCTGCGCAGGAACCGGCTGTTTCTGCGGTGGCTGCTGGCCGCCCTGCCTGGGAAGCTGCGCGTCCCGAGGCTGCTGCGGCGGAGCCTGCGGAGGCGCGGCTGGGGGACCCTGGTGGCCACCGCCGATGGCCGGCTTGGCCTGGCTCGGCTGTAGCGCACCTTCGAGCCCCGGCATCTGCGCACCGAGCAGCTGGCGCAGCTGGGCGAGGTGACCCGAGATGCTGTCCTTCTGCCTGGTCAGGTCGTCCACGTGGCGCTGCGCGGCGGCGCGGTGCCTTTCCGCCTCGGACTTGACGTCGGACAGGTGCTGCTCGGCCTGCGACTTGGCCTGGCCGAGAGCCTGGTCGGCGTTCTTCTTCGCGTTGGTGACGAGCTGCTTGGCGTGCTGCTCGGCCTCGCGCCGCGTCTGCTCCGCCTGAGCGCTTGCCTTGGACGCGCGCTGCTCGGCCGTTGCCGCGCGCTGCTCGGCCTCGGTAACCAGCTTCTGCGTGGCCGCCTGCGCCGCGGCGAGCCGTTCGGCCTCCTGACGCTCCGCCTCTTCGCGGCGGGAGGCGAGCTGTATCTCGAACTCGGCCTCCGCCTGCGCGCGCTGTGCCTCGCTCTCCTCGAGGATCCGCTGCGCCTGTGCCCGCATCTCGTCGGCCTGGCGCTTGGCGGTGGTGAGGATCTCGTCCCGCTCGCGCTTGGTCGACGCACGCAGCTGAGCGACCTCGCGCTCGGTGCTCGTGCGCAGCTTGGCGATGTCGCGCTCGGCCGCGGCACGCTTCTCGGCGATCTCGTGGTCGGCGGCGGCACGCAGCTTCGAGACCTCGCGCTCGGTGGTGGAGGTCAGCTCCTCCGCCTCGCGCCGCACGCTGGTGCGGATCGCGTCGGCCTCGCGCTCGGCCGCGCCGCGCAGGTCGTCGGTCTCCCGCTTGGCGTTCGCCCGCACCTCGTTGGACTCGTTCTCAGCCGCGGCGCGGAACTCGGCCGCGTCGACCTTGGCCGCGGCCTTGATCTCGTTGGCCTCGGAACGTGCCGCCTGGACCAGCTCCGTGGCCTGTTCCTCGGCGAGCCGCAGCAGCTGCTCGATGCGCGCGCCAAGGCCGGAGTAGGTAGGCCGCTCCTGCTCCTGGATCTGGCGGTGCGCTTCTGAGAGCTCGCGCTGCATCGCCTGCACCTGCTCACGGTGCTGGCGAACCTCGCCATCGAGCTGCTTGATGTGCCCGTCGACTTGTGCCCGGTCGTAACCGCGGAGCACTGTGTCGAACTCGCGTGGGGGTGTTTCCTCGAAGAAGTTGCTCAGCTGGGCGTCGATGTCGGACTGCATGTGGCTCGATCCTGGTGAGACGGGATGACACGCTGATCTGGCCGAGCGTGCCCGTACACCTCTCCCGCGAGACCACGGACCCCTGGAATCGCGGTGGTCCGACTGCCTCGACGGGACGGCGCGTAACGAAACCCTCGCCCGGCGTTTGAAAGAGTACTCCGCCGACGCGCCGTTGGAGGCGCCTTTGCAGGTGCCTTCGAACTCGCTCGTCCGATGGGCGCGTATTGTCCCCATTTACCATGCTTGGCGGCGACGTGCCAGGCCGCCTGGGGCAGCGTGCTGCGCGCGGTCTTCGCGTGTCTGCACCAGTTCGGTGCTCAGGGCGCCTGCACAAGTTCGGTCAGCACTCCGCCGACGTCCCTGGGGTGCAGGAAGGCGATCGAGGCGCCCATCGAGCCGTGCCGTGGCCGCTTGTCGAGCAGCCGGATCCCCCGGCCGCCGATCGTCGCGAGCGCCGCGGTGATATCCGTCACGCCGTAGGCGACGTGGTGCAGTCCCTCCCCCCGGCGGGCGAGGAACCTGCCGACCGGCGTGTCCGGGTGCAGCGGCTGGACCAGCTGCACGTAGGACGACCCGGCGGGTGCGTCCGCGACGTGCAGCATCGCCTCGTGCACGCCCTGCTCCTCGTTGATCTCACGGCTCACGACGCTGAGCCCGAACTCGGCCTCGTAGAACTCGATCTTCTCCGCCAGATCGTGGCATGCGATTCCGACGTGATCGATCCGTGTCAGCATCGGCGTTCTCCCTGTCTGCTCCGCACCTGCGGAGCGCCGCGAACCGCTGCGCCCTGGGTATCGTGACAAACAACCAACGGGCACGAAGGCGGAGGGTCGCATGTCAGCAGCGGTCATCGTGAGCGGTGCCCGGACGCCCGTCGGCCGGCTCCTCGGCTCACTCAAGGATTTCACCGCCATGGATCTGGGCGGTATCGCCATCAAGGCGGCGCTTGAGCGCGCGGGGATCTCGGGCGATCAGGTCGAGTACGTGATCATGGGCCAGGTGCTGCAGGCGGGTGCCGGGCAGATACCGTCCAGGCAGGCGGCGGTCAAGGCGGGCATCCCGATGACCGTCCCCTCGGTCACGATCAACAAGGTGTGCCTTTCCGGCCTGGACGCCATCGCCCTCGCCGCGCAGCTGATCCGCGCGGGTGAGTTCGAGGTGGTGGTCGCGGGCGGCATGGAGTCGATGACGAACGCGCCGCACCTGCTGCCCGGCTCGAGGACCGGCTACACCTACGGCGCCGTGACGCTGCTCGACGCCATGGCCAATGACGGGCTCACCGACTCCTTCGACCAGGTGTCGATGGGCGAGTCGACCGAGCGCTTCAACGCCAAGCTCGGCATCGGGCGCGCGGAGCAGGACGAGTTCGCCGCGCGCTCGCATCAGCGGGCCGCCGCCGCGATGGCGGCCGGGCTGCTCGACGACGAGATCGTGCCGGTCGAGGCGCCGCGGCGGCGCGGCGAGCCCGCGGCGGTGAGCCAGGACGAGGGCGTGCGGCCGGACACCACCGCGGAAACGCTGAGCCGGCTCCGCCCCGCGTTCACGCCGGACGGGACGATCACGGCGGGGTCGGCGTCGCAGATCTCCGACGGCGCGTGCGCGGTCGTGGTGATGTCGCAGGCCAAAGCGGCGAGCCTCGGCGCCGGTGTGCTCGCCGAGATCGGGGCCCACGGCAACGTGGCCGGGCCGGACAACTCGCTGCACTCGCAGCCCTCGGGCGCGATCATGCACGCACTCGGCAAGGCGGGCGGCAGCGTCGCCGATCTCGATCTGATCGAGATCAACGAGGCGTTTGCCGCGGTCGCGATCCAGTCCATGAAGGATCTCGGCATCGGGCCCGAACGGGTCAACGTCAACGGAGGCGCGATCGCGATCGGCCATCCGATCGGCGCGTCCGGGGCCCGTATCGCCCTGCACCTGGCTCATGAGCTGCGGCGGCGCGGCGGCGGCCTGGGCGCGGCGGCGCTGTGCGGCGGCGGCGGCCAGGGCGACGCGCTCCTGCTGCGGGTACCCGGGCCCGCGGCGCCGGCGGCCCGGTGACCGCTGAGCGCGGGCCGGCGGCAACGGCACCTCCCCGGGATGCGGCGCCGCTTTCCCCGGATCCGATGCCGCTTTCCCCCGATGTAAGGGCACTTTCACCGGATACGAAGGCGCGTCCCCGAGATCCCGAACGGCTCACGCGGAGGCGCGCCAGCCACGCCGCGGACATCCCCGGCCTGGTGGAGCGTGCGCGCGGCGGCGACCCGCGCGCGGTCGCGCGCCTGGTCTCCCTGGTGGAGGACGGCTCGCCGGAGTTGCGCACGATCATGCGGGCGATCGCGCCGCTGGCCGGGCGGGCTCGTGTGCTCGGTCTCACCGGCGCGCCAGGAGTGGGCAAGTCGACGACCACCAGTGCGCTCGTGCGCGCCTACCGGCGCCGGGGCCAGCGGGTGGGCGTGCTCGCGATCGACCCGAGTTCCCCGTTCACCGGCGGCGCCCTGCTCGGCGACCGGGTGCGGATGCAGGATCACGCCACCGACCGCGACGTCTTCATCAGGTCCATGGCCACGCGTGGCCATCTCGGCGGGCTGGCGTCGGCGACTCCGCAGGCGCTCCGGGTCCTCGACGCGGCCGGATTCGACGTGATCATGATCGAGACCGTGGGCGTCGGCCAGGCGGAGGTCGAGGTGGCGTCCCTCGCCGATACGACCCTGGTGCTTGTCGCGCCGGGCATGGGGGACGCGATCCAGGCGGCCAAGGCCGGCATCCTCGAGGTCGGGGACGTGTTCGTGGTCAACAAGGCGGACCGGGACGGGGCGCAGACGGCGGTCCGCGACCTGCGGAACATGGTCGCACTCGCGGACACCGGCGAGGCCGCGTGGAAACCTCCGATCGTGTCCACGGTGGCGCCGCGCGACGAGGGTATCGACGACCTCACCGCAAAGCTCGACCAGCACGCCGCCTGGCTGGACAGCTCGGGCGAGGGGGTGCGCCGCCGTCGCGCGAGGGCAGGCGCTGAGGTGGCGGCCATCGCGCTCGCCGAGTTGCGCGCGCGGCTTGGTGCGCTGCCCGGTGACGCCAGGCTGGGCCAGCTCGCGGCGAAGGTCGCGGACGGCGATCTCGATCCCTATTCGGCCGCCGACGAGTTGGTCGCCTCGGTGAGCCCGGCCGGGGCGGCTACGTCCGCCCCGGACGCTTCCCTGGACGCTTCCCTGGACGCTGCTCCGGACGCGGCTTCGCCACCGAACATGTCGGCGTGAGCGGCGCCTGCTCGGTCGCTGCCGCCTGCCAGGTTGCTGGTACCTGTCCGGTCGCGGCCGGCTGCTCCGCCGGCCGGTGCCGCCGCGGCGGCGAGCGCGTTCAGCTCCGCGCCGATGATCGACTCGCTGCGCAGCCGCGCCTCGTAGGCCGTGCCGCCGCCCCTGACCCCGAACAGCCGCTTCGCGTAGACCAGGTAGACGACGAGCGCCACATTGAGCAGGAAGGCGCCGGCGCGCAGATAGGTGATCTTGTGCGCGAGCTCGTATATCTCCAGCGGCAGCCCCGCGGACGTCGCCACCATGGCGAAGTACTCGCCCCAGCGCTTGGCCAGCCAGAGGCCCACCGCCTCCACGACCACGATCACGGTGTACGCGGTCAGGCCGGCTGCGATCCACCCGAGCGTGGCCGGTTTGAGCGTGAACGCATGCCTGATCGGGTCGACCAGCCTGGAATGGTCCAGGTCGTAGCCGAGCTGCCGGAAGAACGGGCGCAGCCGCGGCAGCTCGCGGTCGAACGCCTGCTCGATGGTCGCGCCGGAATGCCGGAACCGCCAGATCGCGAGCGCGGCGCCACCCACGACCACGGCGCGTGCCATGCGCTCGACCGCGAAGAACCGCAGGATCAGCACGCCACGCAGTTCCCTGTCGCGCCGCACGTGCGGTGCGCCGCTCGCCGGTCCGGTGAGGGATGGCTCGCCCGATATGAACAGCCCGCATCGCAGGCAGCGCCAGGACCGGCCGGCCGCGGTCGGTGACATCAGCCGGTCACGGAGGCTGGGCTCGTCCGGGGCGTAGGTGACGTGTCCCTTGCGTGCACATGTCAGCAAGCTCCAGTCCACCTTCTACAGCGTATGGCACGTAGCGGCGGCAGACCGGGAGCATCGCGCGTGACCCGGCCGAGCGCGCGCGCCGACCGATATCGGCCGTGACGGGCCGGTGGTTCAGCGTCGCGGCGACCTGGCGAGTCAGATCGGATTCCGCGCGCAGTGCATACCCGTGCCCCAGGTCATCGAGGTGGAACCCGTATCCGCCCGGACGCGGCGGCGCGGTTGCACCTGGCGGTAGCTGTGTGACCGAGCGGATGGCCGCGCGCGTGCCCGATACCTGCGCGGCCACGGCCGTGAAGGCCAGCTCCAGTTGGGGCAGCGCGGGCGCGAACGCCGGATTCACGCAGACGTCGAGCGGCCAGGTCCGGCAGACGACCGGCGCGAAAGCGGCCGTCATCGGGTGTGCCGCGGCGGCGTGCAGCTGGCCGAGCCCCAGCCAGGCGGCGACGGCCGCCGCCGCGAAGGCGATCGCGTAGCGGTGGCGGCGGGTCAGCGCCCAGCCTGCCGCGAGGACCGCCGCGGCCGTCAGGCCGCAGAACCAGGCCAGTGCGGCGAGGAACAAGCCGGGCCGCCACTGCATGAAGGGGGAGTGGTGCACGTCGGGTGAAAGCAGCAGAGCGGGCCAGCCCGCGCCGCCGTGCCAGTTAGTGCCCCAGCCAGCCCCCCAACGGGCGTCAGAGCATGCGTCAAGCCCCCAGGTAGCGGCGAGCACGGCCGCCGGCACGCCAGCCGCGCCGGCCGCCCCAGGCAGCCGCAAGCGCGCCAGGCACGCGCCGCGCGGGGGTGGGCGCGGCAGGCGCGCACGGGACAGGCGCAAACACGCCAGGCGCAAACACGCCAGGCGCAAGCCCGCCAGGGGCTGGCGCGGCAGCGGCGCGCGCGGTCTTTCCCGTGCGGCGGCGCGCAGCGCGCAGTACGCGAGCGCGACGAGAAAACCGGCCGTCACGTGCACAAGCAGCGCGGCGGCTCCCGCCGCCACCTCCTGCGCGGGCAAGCTGCCCGGGATCGTGCCGCGCCCGCCGAGCCAGGCTGCCACCGCGCCGGCCGTCAGCGCGTATCCGGCCAGCGCAGCCGCTGCCGCGACGCCGACACGGGTCAGCGGGCCCGCAGCGGCGGACCTGTGGCCGAGCCGCTCGAGCCGGCCAGCGCCGCTCCGCTCACTTGCGATCAGGAGCCACGCGGTCAGGCCCGCGGCCACCGGGCCGCTGCCGCGGACCGAGTCGAGCAGCGCGTCGCCGGCGAAGGCCCAGCCGGCCATGCCGGGAGTCAGCGCCCGCCAGGCTCCCACGGTGCCGGCGATCGCGACGGCCGGGACCATGACCGGCGCCAGGTGGCGGCCCGCGGCGGCGAGCAGCGTCAGGTTCGCGCCTGGACGCCGCCGTCGGCCGTCAGCCATCGGTGGCGATCCCGCCGGTGAGAGTGCACAGCCGCCCGCAGCACAGGCCG
The DNA here is from genome assembly GCA_035260365.1 of Streptosporangiaceae bacterium. GTDB lineage: Bacteria > Actinomycetota > Actinomycetes > Streptosporangiales > Streptosporangiaceae > DATFVJ01. Next base: position 2,798 of record DATFVJ010000173.1, on the reverse strand, counting down.
AGCCGCGTCGCGTCGCGGCCGGCGAGCACCGTCGCGCCTGCACCGACCGTCCGCAGGCAGGCGGCCAAGGTCACCGCGTCCTCGTCCTTGATCCCGTCAAGCAGGCCGTCCACGAGGAGCAGGTCCGGCTCCGGCTCACCCGTCGTGCACGCGGCGAGCCACGCGCGCCGCGCCACGTCCTCTGGCACCGCCGCGACCGGGCAGTTGGCCCAGCCCGCCAGGTTCAGCCGGTCGAGCGCCGCCGTGACGCGGGCGTGGCGCCGGGCCGCGCGCACCCCCAGCAGCCACGCCGAATACGTGACAAGCCCGTGCACGGTGAACCCGCGGGGCCGGCCGGGCGGCGGGACAAGCGCGACGCGGCGGCGGATCTCGGCGCGCCCGCGATGTGTGTGCATGTCCGCGCCGAGTACCCGGAGTTCGCCGCGCGTGGGCGCAGCCTGGCCGGCCAGGAGCGCCAGCAACGCGGTCTGCCCGGCTTCGCCGTCGCACGCGATACCGGTAAACCCTGGCCCGGCGGCGAACGTGACCGAGCGCAGCTGCCACCTGCCCCGGTGGTACACCCCGAGCCCGCTCGCGAAAATTGTCCGCTGGCCGGATTCCTTTACCGCCGCGGGTGAATTCGCGCACGCCGCGGCGCATTCAGGTGACACACCCACCACGCCCACCCCCGTCTGTGGTGTTCTGTCCCCCGTACCGGCCTGCGCGCCCGCTCCGGTGCTTGCCCTCGGCCGGCCTGGACACCGCGGCGGGCCTGCCCGCGCCTTGGCAGCGGATTTACCCAAGCCGCAGGCTTACCGGCGATAAAAATAGCGCAGCTTGGCTTTGACTGTCACTCCCATCCGCTAATCTTGCCCGCCCGCGCGTGAATTGGCAGCCGGCCAGTTGAACACCGATGCGGGTAAAAGCGGAAATGTCCCGGTACGCTCGCCGGCCAAGCCGGCCGGACCGGCGAGCTTGATCGATGGCTCTTTGGGCTCCGAATTTGGTGCCCTATCGGCCATCGATCATGAAACACCTGGCCATCCGCGCACCCAGCGCCCCCCGCACGCCAGCGCGAGCACCCGATCGAGCGGGCAGCGGACGGCCGCCCGCGGCCACCGTAGTGGGATGTTCGGCCCTGCTACCTGCGCGCGCTACCGTGGGCGCGTGGCCAAGCCGCTGCAGTTGCCCTTCGACCCGATCGCACGGGCCGCGGCGATCTGGGAGCGGAGGTTCGGCCCGGCCGAAGCGATGGCCGCGGTCACGTCGATCATGCGGGCGCAGCAGATCCTGCTCGCTCAGCTCGACACGGTCCTGCGGCCGCACGGTCTCACGTTCGCCCGCTACGAGGCCCTCGTGCTGCTGAGCTTCAGCCGCAGCGGCGCGCTGCCGCTCGGCCTGATCGGCGAGCGGCTCATGGTGCACCCGACCAGCGTCACCAACATCATCGCCCGGCTGGAAAAGCAGGGCCTCGTCTCGCGGCGGCGCAATCCGCTCGACGGCAGGGGGCGGCTCGCGGAAATCACCGGCCAGGGGCGCGCGACGGTGCAGCGCGCGACCGCCGACCTGACGGCCGCAGATTTCGGTGTGCCCGATTACGATCCAGCACGGCTGCGCGAGATCTTCGACCTGCTGCACGGGCTGCGGGTGGCGGCGGGTGACTTCACCAAGGACGGTCCCGGCTGGCCCGACGGGCACCGCTGAACGCGAGCGCGCACCAAGCGCGGCCCTCCAAGTCAGCTGGACCGGTCAGCTGGACTGGTCAGTTGGACTGGTCAGCCGGACCGGTCAGCTTGACCGGTCAGCTTGACCGTGGCACGGTGTACCACCGCCACGACGTGCCACCGTCCCTGGTGAACAGGATCCCCTGCTGGCCAGGGACCACCGGGATCGCGAACCCCTGCAGCACATCGGTCATCCCCACGTAGCCGAACCCTCCCGGCGGGCCGGTCAGCGCAAGCTGCCAGTTTGCGCCGCCGTCGCCGGAAACGTAGAGCCCGGTGCTCGTCGCGATGACGAGCATGCCGCCGCCCGGCGCCGCCGCCACGGAGTTGGCCGACCCGGGGATGGGCGCGGTACCGCTGACGTGCCACGTCCGGCCGCCGTCGGACGAGGTCTCGATCTTCTTGACCGGCGTTGTCTGCCCGGCAGCCGCCGAAGGTGCGGTGCACACCGCGAACAGGCTGTCCGCCGCCGCGGTGGCGAGCACCGGCGGTGCGGGCACCGGCGCGCCGGTGCCTGCACCGCCGGGCAGGCAGGGCCCGGTCACCGCGGTCCACGCGCCGCCGCCACTGACCGGCCCGCTCGACAGCGTCACCGTGGATCCCTTGACACCGAGCAGGTACCCGGTGCTGTGCCCGAGCACGACGGTGCCGGTACCGGCACCGTCGGCCGCACCGGGCACGGGCTGCCACGCGCTGGTTCCGGCCACGGCCGAATACAGCTGGTAGGACAGGCAATCGCCCGCACCGCCGTTAGGGATCAACGGCCGGCTCGCTGGGCAGCTTGCGAACACCGCGAACGCGCGGTCAGCCACGGCCTCAAGGCTGACGACCCGCCTGCCGCCGGTGTCGACCTGCTGCCAGTGCTGGCCGCCGTCGCTCGTCCACCACAGCTCGGGCCCGAAGATCCACCCGTCGACGCGGTTGAGAAAGCGGACCTGGCTGACGCCCGTGCTCGCTGTCGCGGTCCCGGTCTGCGGCGCGGGGACGCGGTACCAGGTGGCGCCCGTGTCGTCCGTCCGCGCCAGGGCCAGGCAGCCGCTGGCGGCGCAAGGCGCGCTCAGGGTGCCGAGCACCCACCCGGTGTCGAGTCCCACG
>DATFVJ010000172.1:0-9419 GCA_035260365.1 Streptosporangiaceae bacterium | reverse complement strand
ACCTGGACGCTGGACGCCGATCCGGTCTCGGTGGGTGCGGCGCGCACGCTCGTCCGCGCGAGGCTGAAGGAGTGGGACCTGGCCGATCTCGCCGACACGACCGAGCTGCTCGTCTCCGAACTGGTGACCAACGCGCTGCGGTACGCGCGCGGGCAGATCACGGTCCGGCTCGTCCGGGAGCGCACGCTGGTGTGCGAGGTCCTCGACGACTCCGCCGCGCTGCCGAGGCTGCGGCACGCCGGCAGCGACGACGAAACCGGCCGCGGGCTCCATGTCGTCGGCCAGCTCGCGCAGCGGTGGGGTACCCGCAGGACCGTCTCGGGCAAGGTGGTCTGGTGTGAACAGCCAGTCCCGGCTGATCCCGACGGGTCGGCCACCGAGGACGAACCGTATCCCGCGGGTTCATAGGCGGCTCAGAAGCCGCGACCCGGACAGGATTGAAAACCACGAATCTGGGCGTCCTGCGCAACGTGTCGTACCCGTCGGCTACACCGCCTATGGTGAAACAGGCCAAGTGACAACCGTACGGGCGAGGTGCCGACATCATGGACGGGTGGCCGGACGACTGGTTCCGCAACGACGCCGGGCCCGGGGCCAGCGGCGCAGGCAGCCGCGGGTCAGGAAGCGCCGAGCGAGGCGCCTCGGGCGATCCGGCCGTACATCCACCACACCCCGGGGCGGCCAGCCAGGCCGCCGCCGCGCGCGCGGGCGGAGGCCGCGCCCGGGCTGATCCGGGTCCGCCACCCGGCACGGATTGGCCGGATCAGCCGCCGGCCCGCAGCCTGCGGATGCGCCGCGGCGGATCCGGCGGCGGACGCCGCGCCTTCAAGATCATCGCTACGATCGTCGCCCTGCTGCTCGTCGCCGTGATCGGCATGTACTTCTACCTGGACTCCAGGCTAAACAGGGTGGCCGTGCTCGCCGACTACCAGGGCCGGCCGGCCGCATCGGCTGGCCAGAACTGGCTCGTCACCGGATCGGACAGCCGCCAGGGCCTCACCCGGCAGCAGGAGAACCAGTACGCGACGGGCCACGACGTCAGCGGCCAGCGCTCGGACACCATCATGCTGCTGCACATCGGCGGCGGCACACCCACGCTGGTGAGCCTGCCGCGCGACCTCTACGTGGACATCCCCGGCTACGGGATGAACAAGCTCAACGCGGCGTTCTCCTTCGGCGGCCCGAAGCTGCTCGCGCAGACCGTGCAGAACTACACCGGCCTGCGCATCGACCACTACATAGGGATCGGGTTCGGCGGGCTGGTCAGCGTGGTGGATTCGGTCGGCGGCGTGACCATCTGCGTCAGGCAGGCGCTGAACGACACGGCGTCCGGCCTGCACCTCAAGCCCGGCTGCCAGACGCTGACCGGCGGCCAGGCGCTCGGCTACGTCCGCGACCGCCATTCCTTCGGCGCCAGCGACCTGCAGCGGGTGCAGGATCAGCGGGCGTTCCTCAAGGCCCTGCTGAGCAAGGCCACGAGCCCGGGCGTATTCCTCAACCCGCTGGCCGCCATCCCGACCGCGACGAGTTCGGCAGCGGCGCTCACCGTGGACCAGGGCACCCACCTGTACCAGCTGATCAAGGTCGCGTTCGCGCTGCGCGGCCCGCAGACCACCACGGTCCCCCTCGCGGGCAGCGAGACGACGGCGGCCGGCGACGTGCTGCTCACCGACCGTGCGAAGGCGCTGCGGCTGTTCAACGCGCTCGGCAGCGACCAGCCGGTCCCCAAGGACCTGCTGTCCGGCACGTCCGGTGCCTGAGCATGGCCGGTTTTCAGCGCGCCTTCAGGGATCGTTCAGCTAAGCGGGCGACGATGGTGTCATGAACAAGGCCACGGGTGACGGCGAGCGGCCCGATGCCAGGCTGCTCGTCGTCGAGGACGAGCCGAGCATCTGCGAACTGCTCGCCGCCAGCCTGCGGTACGCGGGCTTCCAGGTGGTGACCGCGGCGGCGGGAAACGAGGCCGTGGAGCAGGCGGGCAGGCACCGGCCGGATCTCATCGTGCTCGACATCATGCTGCCCGACATGGACGGCTTCGACGTGGTGCGGCGGCTGCGCAGCGGCGGCACGCACACCCCCGTGGTGTTCCTGACGGCGCGCGACGCCACCGAGGACAAGATCCGCGGGCTGACTCTCGGCGGCGACGACTACGTCACCAAGCCGTTCAGCCTGGAGGAAGTGATCGCCCGCATCCGCGCCGTGCTCCGGCGCACCCGGGGCGACGCGCAGGAGCCGTCGCCCCGGCTCAAGTTCGCCGACCTCGAGCTCGACGAGGAGAGCCACGAGGTCTGGCGCGGCGGCGCATCGGTCCAGCTTTCGCCCACCGAGTTCAAGCTGCTCCGCTACTTCATGACCAACGCGAACCGGGTCCTTTCGAAGACGCAGATCCTCGATCACGTGTGGAACTACGACTTCCGCGGCGACACCGGCATCGTGGAGTCCTACGTTTCCGTGCTACGGCGCAAGGTCGACACCGCTGCGCCGCGGCTCATCCACACCCTGCGGGGCGTAGGTTACGTGCTGCGCCTGCCACCCGCCCCGGCCACCTAGGCCGGCGCCGGGTGCGTCGTCTCGCGACACGCTCGTGGCGGGCCCTCAAGCGGTTCTCCGCCAGGACACCGCTGCGGATCAAGCTCATCACCGCGGCGCTGGCCCTCGTCGCGATCGCGATCGCCGTGATCAGCGCGGTCAGCATCGCCGTCTTCCGCGGCTACCTGCTGCACCAGGCGGACCAGAAACTCAAGGACGCGAGCGTGGCGAGGGCGCACAGAACGTTCGGCCCCTCCGGCGACTTCGTCGCTCCGCAGCCTGGCCAGACCGTGACCGCGGCGCTGTTCAGCCGGAACGGACAGGTGCTCTGGGCCTCCCAGGGACAGCGCGTCAACACCCTGCCGGACATCCCGCTGGACGCCTCCTGGCTCAAGGCGCACACCGGGCAGATCGTAACGGTCCCGGCCGCATCCGGCGGCGGCAGCTGGCAGGTGATCGTCAACCCGGTGCACTACACCGTCACGCGCGACGTGTTCCTGCCGAGCGCTGTCACCATCCACCTCACCAGCCTGAGCCAGCCAGGGTCACCTGGCACGTTCGTCGTCGGGGTGGACCTCGGCAGCATCAACCACACGATCGGAACGCTGACCATGATCGACCTGTCGGTCGGCGGCATCGTGATCGTGATCCTGGCCGGAGTGGGGGTGGCCCTCGTCCGGGCCAGCCTCCGGCCACTCGCGGAGATCGAGCAGACAGCGGGCGCGATCGCCGCGGGTGACCTGTCCCGGCGGGTACCCGACCGGGACCCGCGCACGGAGGTCGGCAGCCTGGGGCGGTCGCTCAACATCATGCTCGGCCAGATCGAGCGCGCGTTCCGCGCCCAGTCCGCCTCCGAGGCCACCGCCCGCCAGTCCGAGGAGCGGATGCGCCGTTTCGTCGGCGACGCGAGCCACGAGTTGCGCACGCCGCTCAGCGTGATCCGTGGCTTCGCCGAGTACTACCGGCAGCGCGGCGGGCTGCGGGAGGCCGAGCTCGACCGCATGGTCAGGCGCGTCGAGGACGAGGCCGCCCGGATGGGGATGCTGGTCGAGGACCTGCTGCTGCTCGCGAGAATGGACCAGCAGCGGCCGCTGCAGCGCAGGCCGGTGGACCTGCTCGCGCTCGCGGCGGACGCCGCGCAGGACGCCCGGCTGCTCGCGCCCAACCGCGACATCCAGCTCAGCGTCGGGTCCGGTGGGCCGTTCCTGGTAACCGGTGACGAGGCGCGGCTGCGGCAGATCATCCGCAACCTGGTCAACAACGCGCTCACGCACACGCCGGACGGCGCTCCGGTCGAGCTGCGGCTGCGCACCTGCCCGGCCGTGCGGACCCCGCTGGATGCGGCGGTCGTGCTCGAAGTGGCGGACTCCGGGCCCGGCCTGACCCCAGAGCAGGCCGAGCGGGTGTTCGAGCGCTTTTACCGCGCGGACGCCGCCCGCACGAGGAAGACGGGCGGCACGGGCCTTGGCCTGGCCATCGTGGCGGCCCTTGCGGCGGCGCACGGCGGCGAGGTATCGGTGGATTCCCGGCCCGGCGAAGGCGCGACCTTCCGGATCACGCTGCCGATGGCGCCGGACGCGGTGGGTATCCATGCCGCGGACAGCGACGAGGAAGCCACATACCGCGAAACCTAGGTGGCGCCCGGGCGGCGGCCTGGCGGCGCGGAGGAGCGACGTTGAACAGATACCGCACGCTCTCGTTCTGGCATGGCACCGTGCCGGATCCGCTGGAGCCCGGCCCGCCGCTGCCGGGCGATACCGACGTGGACGTGGCCATCGCCGGCGGCGGCTTCACCGGGCTGTGGACCGCCTACTACCTGCGTAAAGCCGATCCCGGGCTGCGGATCGCCGTGCTCGAGCGTGAGATTGCCGGTTTCGGCGCGTCGGGCCGGAACGGCGGCTGGTGTTCGGCCCTGTTCCCCGCGTCGCTGGACAAGCTCGCCCGGATGTCCGGGCGGCCTGCCGCGATCGCCATGCATCGCGCCATGCGGGCCACCGTCGACGAGGTCGGCGCGGTCGTGACGGCGGAAGGCATCGACTGCCACTGGCGCAAGGGCGGAACCGTCCAGCTGGCTCGCTCGCGGCCACAACTCGGGCGCGCGAAGGACGAGGTGGCGCACTCGCGCGCGTTCGGCTTCGGCGAAGACGACCTGCGCCTGCTCAGCGCCGGAGAAGCGAGCGGCATGCTCGCCGCGGCTGACGTCGTGGGCGGCACCTACACGCCGCACTGCGCGGCCATCCACCCGGCCAGGCTGGCCCGTGGCCTCGCCGCCACGATCCGGCGTCTCGGCGTTGCGCTGTACGAGCAGACCGCGGTGACCTCCATCGAGCCGCGGCGGGCGCGCACCCCGGCGGGCACGGTGCGGGCCGAGTACGTGATCCGCGCGACCGAGGGCTATACTCCCGGGCTGCCGGGGCTGCGCCGCGCGATCGCCCCGGTGTACTCGCTCATGATCGCGACGAAGCCGCTGCCCCAGAGCACCTGGGATCGGATCGGCCTCGCGCAGCACGCGACCTTCGGCGATCACCGACATGTGATCATCTATGGCCAGCGCACCGCGGATGGCAGGTTCGCGTTCGGCGGGCGCGGTGCGCCGTACCATATCGGCTCGAAGATCCGTCCCGAGTTCGACCGTGAACCTGCCGTGTTCCTTGCCCTGCGGCGTGCGCTTGGCGAGATGTTCCCCGTTCTCGGCGACGCCGAGGTAACGCACGCGTGGGGTGGTCCACTCGGCGTGCCGAGGGACTGGTGCGCGTCCGTGGGCCTGGACCACGGCACCGGGCTCGGCTGGGCGGGTGGGTACGTCGGCGACGGCGTGGCCACCGCCAACCTGGCCGGCCGCACGCTCGCCGACCTGATCCTCCGCCGCGACACCACCCTGGTGACGCTGCCGTGGGTGAACCACCGCTCACGGCGCTGGGAGGCCGAGCCGCTGCGCTGGCTCGGCACCAACGCCGCACTGTGGGTGATGGCGCGGGCCGACCGGGTAGAAGCGCGCACCGGGCGCCCCGCGCGCTCCGCCGGACTCTGCGGCCGGCTGATGGGCGGCTGAGGAGCGCACCGGTCAGCTTGGGCCAGAGCCGGACGCCGACGGTACCACGACGTACTGGCGCAGGTAGAGGTCGCCGAAGGTGACCGGGCCGCGCGGGCCTGGGACGTGGTCCACGTTGATGCCGGTCTCGGGCACGCCGCGGAGCTTGAAACCGTCGAGCAGGCGGGTGCTCGCGTTCCAGAACGCGCCCGTGCCATGGTAGGCGTCGAGGAATGCCGCCGCGGCCTGCGGGTCCGATGTCACGATGGCCGCCGCGAGCCCGGACGTTTCCACGTTCGCGACCTCGGCCGCCTCGGCCGGCCCGGCCACCGCGTCGACGGTGACGGTCGCCTCCCGGCCCGGGTCGAGGGCCCATTCGTGGCCGCGGGGGTGGCTGTGCGGCGGCAGCGACGGCCGGACACCGGCGCCGGCCAGCGCGCGGGTCACGACGGGGAGCATCTCGTCCCAGACCGCCGAGGAGATCAGGAGCAGGTTGAGCCGGTTGCATACGCCGAGCCGGTCGAGGCTCGCCGCGACGAGCCGTCCGGCATCGCCGGCATCGGCTGCGGCGTCGACGTACAGGACGCCGCCCCCGTCGGCGTGCGCGAGCGTGCGGACCCCGCTGCGGGCCGCCTCGGCCGCGAGCATCCGGGTGGTCTCGCCGCTGCCGCGCAGGATCACCAGCGGGATCAGCCGAGGCTGGCGGACAAGCTCGACCGCCGCGGCCCGGTCCGGTGTGCGGACAAGCTGGAGCGCGCCAGGATCGAGGCCGCAGGCGCCGAGTGCGGGCGAGATCACCTCGCCGAACAGGGCAACGGCCGACCGCAGCGCGGCGGCGCCGGTGCGCAGTACCCCGGCGTTGCGCGACTTGAGCAGCTGGGAAGCGACGTCCACGGTGACGTTGGGGCGCGCCTCGAAGTTCGCGCCGACCACGCCGATCGGCTTGCGCCGTTCCTCAAGCCGCAGCCCGCCGGGCAGGTCTTTAAGCCGAACGGCTGCGGCGGGGTACTCCACCGCGGCGAGCAACTCGATCTGGCGGGCCATCTGCCCGATCCGGTCCTGATCGAGCCGCAGCCTGTCGAGCAATCCGGCGCCAAGGCCCGCCGCCTCCCCGGCGGCGACATCCTCCTTGTTCGCCGCGAGTAGCGCGGGCGCGTTCGCCTCGAGCAGCCGCGCCATGCGGCGCAGCGCGCCGTCGATCGTCGCCTCACCAGCGGCCGCGAGACCGCGCGAACCCTGCCTCGCCGCCGCACCGCGCGAGATGACCTCCGTTGCCGCATCGACCACAACGGAAAGCCTACGGCGGGTGGCCCGCAAGTGCCGCATACCTCGACCCGGCGCCCGCGTCGGTGACCAGCCGGCGCGAAGCTGATACGCTCCCAAGCGAGCGCTTGGTACGCAATGCGGCCGGTGGCAGCCCTGCCACTCCTGCCATTTCGCTGCTGCCATTTCGCTGCTGCCATTTCGCTGCTGCCGTTCCGCTGCTGCCATTCCGCTGGGAGGATCCACGATGCCAGCTGACGAGCGTGCCGGGGAACCCGGCGGGGGCCGCCCAACGACGGCGGCCGCCGGGACCACCCACGGCGGGGCGGGCGCTCGGCCGGCCAGCGTGCACGGCTGGTGCGACCCGGCGCTGCACCGCGTACGCGCGGCGTTCGGGCTTGGCTTCATGCGCCCCTCGCTGACGTTCCCGACACCACCGGCCGGGCGGGACGGCGCGTTCGGGCATACCGGCGTGGGCGGGTCGATCGGGTTCGCGGACACCAGCCGCGGGCTGGCGCTCGCGTACGTGCCGAACCGCATGAGCGACGACGTCTCCGGTGCCCTGCGCGCCTATCGCCTCATCGAGGCCGTCTACGAATCCATCGGATAGCGCCATCACGCCGCGGGCGCGGGCGGGATGCCGGAACCGGCCGGCGCGGGCCAGCGTCCAAGAGACATGACCCCCTCACGGCTCGCCGTCGCGACCGCGACGGCCACGCTCATCGGACTCGGCGCGGCTGGCTGCGGCTCACAGGCCGGCGGTGCGGCCGGCTCGCCGCCACAGAAACTGCACCTCGCCAGCTCCGCGACGCCATCGCCGGCCACCGGGGCGCCGAACATCCCCCAGCCGATAATGCCGTCCCCCGCGCCGCCCGGCGTGCCGGGCTGGGCGCAGGTCAAACTGACGGGACGGCTTCCGGCCACCGGGCCCACCAGCGGCGCGGTACACGCGCTCCCTGGCGGCGAGGTACCCGAGGCGACCGTGCGCGCGCTCGCGGGCGCGCTGCACCTGTCCGGCTCGCCGCGGCGCACAACCGGCGGATGGCGGGTCACCGGGCCTGGCATCCTGCAGGTCAGCGATGCGGCCGGCCTGCGCTGGACCTACATCGGCGGGCCAGCGATCCCCTGGTGCAACGGCCCGATACGGCAGGGCACAACCGGGGCGCCGGGCGCCGGGACCACGGCAGGCTCCGGTTTGAACCCCCGTGCGGCCGTGCCGGCCGCGCTCAGATTGTCCTGCCCGATGAAGCCCGGCCAGCTCGAGCCGTACGATCCCGTGCCCGGGGCCTCCGGCAGCGCGGCCGCGCCGTCCGGGCCCGCCGCCGAATCTGCGGCCACACCCGTGCTGCAGGCCGCGGGGGTCGCCGGATCCCCGCTCCGGATCACCACGATCGGTTCCTACACGTTCGTGTCGGCGGATCCGGTCATCGGCGGCCTGCCGACCTCCGGTTTCACGACCACGGTCGGCGTCGGCCCAGGTGGCCGGATCACACCGGCCAACGGCTGGCTGAGCCGCCCGGTGCCCGGCTCCGCCTACCCGCTGGTCAGCGCGCGGCAGGCGTTCAGCAGGCTGAAGATGTCCACCCATCCGGTACCTGGCGGCCACCCGCCGGAGGTCATGTGCCCGCTCAATCCCGACGTGCTGTGCACACCGGGCCGGATCCGGCTGGTGCAGGTGACAGGCGCCGCCTACGGCCTGGCTCTCAGCTACAACCGGGGCACGCCCATGCTCGTCCCGGCCTGGCTCTTCAGCATCGCGGGAACCAGCCTCAGGATTCCTGAGGTCGCCATCAACCCGCGTTACCTGGGTGGCTGAGCCGGGGTCCCGCGTGATCTGGCCGGCGTCATCGGGGCAGCGGGCGGGCCGGGGTGACGGCGCTCGCGGTCCGCACGCCCGCCGGTGCCCGGCCTGAGCCGCCCGACCCTGACGAGCCCGCCGCCGACCCGCGCGAGCGCGTCGGCGAGCGCCGCGTACCCGCCGCCCGCGATCGCGACGCCGAACACCAGCCCGGCGACGACGTCCTGCCAGGCGTACGCGATCACACATATCTGGAACGCCGCCAGGGCCACGGCCACCGCCGCGGCGGCGATGCCCAGACGCGCGTGCACGAAGAACAACCCGGTGGTCACGGCGCCGGCCATGGCGGCGGCTCCACTCGGCGGCGGGAAGCCGCTGACCGCGTGATAAAGGACCGACACACCCGGCTGCACGGCATGCAGGCTCGGCCGTGCCCTGGGCGCGACAAAGGACTCGCCCGCGGCGAATGCGGCGGCGGCGGCCGCAAGTACCCAAAATGCGGCGCCGATACGCCGGGGCGCGCCGCGCGCACGCCACCAGCCGGTCAAAATGAGCGCGCCGAACACGATCGCGCTGTACACGGGGTAATCGCGCACCTTACGTCACCCCCAGGAAAGGCATTAACGTGAGCACCGGTGAAATACTCAGAGTAGTTCAGGCCGTTTGGTCCCGTCAGGCACTGCGGCGGCAAAGGGGCGAGCGAATATTCGCCTATATCGGTCAGTCGGAGAATTCGCAGCATAACTGGCGTACGCGGAAATGAAGGGACGATCAGGACAGATGAGGCGGGCGAGCCGC
>DATFVJ010000171.1:0-2860 GCA_035260365.1 Streptosporangiaceae bacterium | reverse complement strand
GTCGGCGACGCCGACGAACCCGGCGTCCCACTGCTGCCGCAGGCCGCCGCGAGCGCGAGCGGGGTGAGTGCGGCCGCGGCGCACAATATGCGGAATCTGGATGTCACCGAGAGATACTCCTTACTCGTGCTCGCACGACCCGCGTGCGAGACTTGCGCCAGGGGAGGTGGGTGCCTCCCTGCTGCCGCGCGGCGCGGTCCTGTCCTTGTCTGCTGCCGCGCGGCAGGTCTTTGATGCCCGCGCCGGCCGGCGACTTCCGCTCCGAGCCGGCCGGTCTGTCCGGGTGGTCGACCTGTCTGTGTCCGGGTGGGCGAGCTGGTCTGGGTCAGGCGGCCAGCCGCGGCGATCAGCCGAAGCCGCCGCTGATGTAGTTTTTCGTCTCCTCTTTCTCCGGGGCCTCGAAGAGCTTCGCCGTCGGCGCGTACTCGATCAGCCGGCCTTGGTAGAAGAAGACGGTGTCGTCAGACACCCGGCGGGCCTGCGCCAGGTTGTGCGTGACGATGATGATCGTCAGCCTCGGGGTGAGGCTGCGGATCAGCGCCTCGATGGCCTCGGTGGCCTGCGGGTCGAGTGAGGATGTCGGCTCGTCGAGAAGCAGCACCTCGGGGTCGACGGCAAGGGCCCGAGCCAGGCACAGCAACTGCTGCTGCCCGCCGGACAGACGGAACGGCGAGTCGCGCAGCCGGGTGCTGACCGCATCCCACAGGCCCACCTCCTTCAGCATGCGCTCGGCGATCGCCTTCAGCTGGGCGCGCGGCACCATGCGGTGCGCGCGCGGGCCCGCCACGACGTTGTCGCCGATGGACATGGGGAACGGGTTCGGCCGCTGGAAGAGCATCCCCACCTGGCGCCGCAGCGCCATCGGGTCCGTGCCCGAGGCCCAGATGCTGCGGTCGCCGACCAGCACGTCGCCGCTGCGCCGGTAACCCCGCACCTTGTCGTTCATCCTGTTCAAGCTGCGCAGGAACGTCGTCTTGCCCGAGCCGGTCGGCCCGAGCAGCGCGGTGACCGCACCCGGGGTGAAGTCGAGCGAGATGTCCTCAAGGACGGTCTTGGGCCCGAACCCCAGCGTCAGGCGATTGGTCCGGACGGTGGGGGCCGGGCTGGTTTTTCCCGTGGTCGCAGTCTCCCGCCCGATGGATGCCACCCCAGGTTGGAAGGGCTCCACCGAGCCAGCCTCGAACGACACGTCGCGTATCTCCCCCACGCTTGCATGTACTGACAGCCCATTCATATGCAGAGTGGGTTAAGTGGGGGTGAACGCCAAGGAAAGGAGCGGGTGAGCGCGGATGTCCAAACAACGAACGGCCGCGGGACCTCCCAGGACCCGCGGCCGTTCGGGGACGATATGACGATTAGATCACGATGTCGAGCTTGGCCACCCGTCCGTATCCGGCGGATACGGGCCGGTCCACACTCACCCCGCCAGGGGCGAGCACCCGGACCGTCCAGTCGCCTGGCGCGGCGAAGAAGGTGAAGCCTCCGCCGTCGCTGAGCGGGACCTCCGCGACGAAGTCGCCGCCGTGGTTGAGCAGCCTGGCGTAGCCCGTGGTCACTGCGGAGCCGTCATGGATCACTTGGCCCTGCACCACCGCCTGGCTGTCGATGTCGACTCCGGCCAGGCTGGCCGCGCCGTCCGCCGGCGCCCCGCATCCGTCCGTCATTTGGCATCTCCAAGTTCGATCGGCACGCCCACCAGGGAGCCGTACTCCGTCCATGAGCCGTCGTAGTTCTTGACGTTGCCCTGGCCGAGCAGTTCGTGCAGCACGAACCACGTGTGGGCGGACCGTTCGCCGATCCGGCAGTACGCGATCGTCGCCCGGTCGAAGTCGAGGCCCGCTTCGTCGCGGTAGAGGGCGCGAAGGTCGTCGTCCGACTTGAAGGTGCCGTCATCGTTGGCCGACTTCGCCCACGGCACGTTCTTCGCCGTCGGCACGTGCCCGGGCCGCTGCGCCGACTCCTGCGGCAGGTGCGCGGGTGCGAGCAGCTTGCCGCTGAACTCATCGGGCGAGCGGACGTCGACCAGGTTCTGCTTGCCGATCGCGGCCACGACCTCGTCGCGGAACGCGCGGATCGAGGTGTCAGGCTCGCTCGCCACGTACGACGTGCGCGGCCGGTGCGGCACCTCCTCGACGAGCTCGCGGGAGTCGAGCTCCCACTTCTTCCGTCCACCGTCGAGCAGCTTCACGCTGCGGTGGCCGTACAGCCTGAAGTACCAGTACGCGTACGCGGCGAACCAGTTGTTGTTGCCGCCGTACAGCACGACCGTGTCGTCGTTGGCGATGCCACGCCCGGACAGCAGCGCCTCGAATCCCGTCTTGTCCACGAAGTCGCGGCGGACGGGGTCCTGCAGATCCTTCTTCCAGTCGATCTTGACCGCGCCGGCGATGTGGCCCTTGTCGTAGGCGCTGGTGTCCTCGTCGACCTCGACGAGCACCACACCAGGATCGGACCGGTGAGCTTCCACCCAGTCGGCGCCGGTGAGCACGTCGGAACGGCTCATGCGGGAACCTCCTTGTCAGAGTCGGCCGGGAGCCCCCCATGGCGCTCCGGCCAGAAATTGCGGATCAAGAGATACATTTCGCAGCCCAGGCAGTAACCGAAGGCTGCGTTGAGGAAAGCGGCGGCCAGTGCCGCGGCGGTGGCCACGATGCCGAGCGGGGTGATCCCGGCCGCGTAGCCGGCCACCCCGATCAGGCTGAACACCAGCCCGACCGCCTGCGAGAAGCGGGGCGGCGCGGCCGGCTCGAGTTCGGCGGGCGGGCCGATGCGCGGCCGCACCAGCCAGCGGAACAGCAGTCCATACGGTGCGTACCTGAGCCCGAACACGGCGCCGATCGCGAACACGAGCGCCTGCGCG
>DATFVJ010000170.1:0-4756 GCA_035260365.1 Streptosporangiaceae bacterium | reverse complement strand
GGTCGAGCAGAACAGGCTCGAAGAGGCCGCGGAGGCCGCCAAGCCCATCGCCGAGGGGGACAAGCTGCGCGCGGCGCTGCTCGCCGCGGTCAGCCACGACCTGCGGACACCGCTCGCCGCCGCCAAGGCCGCCGTCAGCAGCCTGCGCGCGACCGACGTGACCTGGACACCGCAGGAGTCGGGCGAGCTTCTCGCCAGCGCCGACGAGTCGATCGACCAGCTCGGCCGGCTGGTCGACAACCTGCTCGACATGAGCAGGCTGCAGGCGGGCGCGCTGCCGATGCAGACCGTGCCGACGAGCCTCGCAGAGATCGTGACGCACGCCCTGGCCGATCTCGGTCCGCAGGCGCGCGGCATCAAGCTGGTCGCCGCCTACGCGCTTCCGCTTGCGGTCGCGGACCCGGCCCTGCTCGAACGTGTGGCGGTGAACCTGCTCACCAACGCCATCCGCTACTCCCCCGCGGATGCGCCGCCGACGGTCACCGCGAGCGCCCACGCTGACCGGGTCGAGCTGCGGGTGATCGACCGCGGGCCGGGCATCCCGGCGGCCGACCGGGACCGGATGTTCGCACCCTTCGAGCGCCTCGAAGGTGCGGCCAATTCCGCCGGGGCCGGCCTCGGGCTCGCGCTTTCCCGCGGGCTGACCGAGGCCATGCGGGGCACGCTCACACCGGAGGAGACACCAGGCGGCGGCCTGACCATGACCGTCTCGCTGCCCGCGGACGCCACCGCACGCACCGCCGGAGCCACGCAGGAGCGGGACCGGCCATGACGCGCGTGCTGGTGGTGGACGACGAGCCGCAGATCATCCGCGCGCTGCGGATCAACCTGCGGGCACGTCAGTACGAGGTGCACACGGCGGCGTCGGGCACCGAAGCCTTGCGCCTCGGGGCCCGCTATCCGCCCGATGTCGTGCTCCTCGATCTCGGCCTGCCCGACCTCGACGGCGTCGAGGTGATCGAAGGGCTGCGCGGCTGGACGGAGGCACCGATCATCGTGCTTTCCGGCCGGGCCGACGCGATCGACAAGGTCGAGGCGCTCGACGCCGGGGCGGACGACTACGTAACGAAGCCGTTCGGGATGGACGAACTGCTCGCCCGCATGCGTGCGGTCACCCGCCGCGCCCAGCCGGCCGGGACCGTGCCGCAGGTCATGCTGGGAACCGTCACGGTCGATCTCGCGGCCAGGAGGGTGATCAGGGCGGACAACGGCACGAGCACCGATGTCCGGCTCACCCCGACGGAGTGGCACCTCGTCGAGGTACTGCTCAGGCACCCGGAAAAGCTTCTCAGCCAGCGGCAGCTGCTCACCGAGGTGTGGGGGCCCGGCTACGCGGACGCCGGCGGCAACCTCCGGCTGTACATGGCGCAGCTCAGGCGCAAACTGGAGCCCGATCCGTCCCGGCCGCGCTATCTGATCACCGAACCGGGCATGGGCTACCGCTACCAGCCGGGTCCCTGACTCGCCCGGGTTGCCTGTGCACCCCCGAAGGCCATAACGGCTGCGCGCCGCGCCAGGCGCGCCAGCACAGCGGCTCGAACGGCGGGCGCGCGGTTTTGACGCACGAGGCGCGCCATGCCTTGCGCGCGAGTGGTCGGTACCGTATATTCGTAGACGGATATACGGAAGCGAGGTGAGGCCGATGACGAAACAGCGGCCGGTGAGCAATCCGCTGGCGCTTGCCGTGCTCACCTTCCTGGCCAGCAAGCCGATGTACCCCTACGAGATGGCGTCGGTGCTGCGCGCCACCGGCAAAGAACAAACCATCAAGATCAACTGGGGCTCGCTCTACACCGTCATGCGCAACCTCGAGAAGCACGGCCTGATCGAGGAAGCAGGTACTACCCGGCAGGGCGGGCGTCCCGAGCGCACCGCCTATGCGATCACCGCCGCCGGCCGCGCGGAGATGCGCGGCTGGCTGCGTGAGCTGCTCAGCGAGCCACAGCAGGAGTATCCACTGTTCGCGACCGCGCTGTCGCTGGTGAGCGCGCTGCCGCCGGACGAGGCGATCGAAATGCTCGAGCATCGGCTCGCCGTGCTCGACGCCGCGATCGCCGCCGAGCAGGCGGAGATGAAAAAGCTCAGCGAGCAGGTGCCGCGGCTTTTCCTGATCGAGGGCGAGTATCTGGCCGCGATGCGCCGCGCCGAGGCCACGTGGGTGCGCGCGTTGCTGACGGAGATCGCGGAAGGCGCGATGCCGGAAGTCGAGCAGTGGCGAGAATTCCACGAGACCGGCCGTATGCCAGCGGAGATCGGCGACCTGCTGGCCGCCCGCCTGACCGAGGAGGGATTCCAGGAGGATTGACCGGGCCGGCGGCCGGCCGGGCCGCCCGGCGGAACCAGCCGCCGGGCGGAACGCGCAGACCGGCGCAGCCAGCCAACGTAAATGACCCCGGCCCGGTGCGGCAACACCGGGGCGGGGCCCGCACTTTCGAACCGATCCCGCGCAAACGGCAACCGGCACGGTGTGACGCCGCCGAGTGTATCTGCCGTCGGCCGTGCGGGCCGGTTTCGGGCACCCATCCGAAACTCAAGGAGACCGCATGACCACAAGAACGCCGTACGCCATCGCGGCGTACGACCTCGTGAAGACCTACCCCGCCGGTATCCGGGCGCTCAACGGCCTGACCGTGGAGGTTCGCACCGGCGAGGTCTTCGGACTGCTCGGCCCCAACGGTGCGGGCAAATCGACCGCCATCAAGATCCTCACCACACTGGCCAAACCGGATTCTGGCCGCGCGCTTGTCGCCGGGCACGACGTGCTGCGGCGGCCGAACAAGGTTCGCTGCGCGATCGGCGTGGTCGCCCAGCGTTCCGGCGCGGACCCGCTGGCCACCGGCCGGGACAACCTGGTGCTGCAGGGCAGGCTGTACGGGATGGCCGGCCGCGGGCTCAGGCAGCGCGCGGCCGAGTTGCTGGCGCGATTCGGCCTGGCCGACGCCGCGGACCGCGCGGTCCGCACCTACTCGGGCGGCATGCAGCGGCGGCTCGACGTCGCGCTCGGCCTGGTGCACCGGCCGGACGTGCTCGTGCTTGACGAGCCGACCACCGGGCTTGACCCGGAGGTGCGGGCCGCGCTGTGGCAGGAGATCAGCCGGCTGGCCGGCAGCGACGGGCTGACCATCCTGCTGACCACCCATTACCTTGAGGAGGCCGACCGCCTCGCCGACCGGCTTGCGCTGGTGGACAAGGGGAACGTCGTCGCGGCAGGCACGCCGGACGAGATGAAGAACAGGCTGCGCGGCGACGCGGTACACGTGGAGTTGCACGCCGCACCCGGGCCTGACGATCAGCCCATGGTGCGCGGCGCGATCGCGGGCGTGCCGAGCGTGCAGGAGATCACCCTCGAAGGACGGCGGTTGAGTGCGCGCGTCGACGACGGTGCCGCCGCGGTGCCCGCCGTGCTCACCGCGCTCGAGAAGGCGGGCGTGCAGGTCGCCGCGGTCACGGTCGCCCGGCCGTCGCTCGACGACGTGTACCTGCGGCATGTCGGCCGCCGGTTCGCCGAAGCGGAAGCCGAATCCGCGGCGGTCGGGGGTGCGCGATGAGGGCCGCGCTTGCGCAGACCTGGTGGATGACCCACCGCCAGCTCAAGGCGCTGGCCCGCCAGCCAGCAGTCATCGTGATCACCTTGGTGCAGCCGGCGGTGTGGCTGTTCCTGTTCGGCAGCCTGTTCAGGCGGATCACCGAACTGCCGGGCTTCGGCACCGGCTCGTACCTCGACTACCTGGTGCCCGGCGTGGTCGTGATGAACGCGATCTCGTCCAGCATGTGGTCAGGCATGGGCGCGATCGAGGAGATCGAGCGCGGCATCACGAACCGGTTCCTCATCACGCCGGTCAGCCGCGCCGCCATCATGAACGCCTCGGTGATCACGAACGGCGTCAGCATCGCACTGCAGTCCGCGATCATCGTGGTGCTCGGCTGGGCCGGCGGCGCGCGCTACCCAGGCGGGATCGGCGGAGTGGCGGTGCTCATCGTCACGTCGGTGCTGCTCGGCACGGTCTTCAGCGCGCTGTCCAACGCGATAGGGATGACCGTGCGGCAGCGCGAAACCATCATCGGGCTGAGCATTTTCCTGCTGCTCCCGCTGACCTTCTTGTCCTCGGCCTTCATGGCCAAGAACCTGATGCCACAGTGGATGCGGCACGTCGCGGCGTTCAACCCGGTCAACTGGTCGCTGGACGCCACTCGAAGCGCGCTGTCGGCCAGCCCGCACTGGCGGATCGCGCTCGAGCACGGCGGCTGGCTGCTTGTGCTCGCGGTCGTCATGGTGTGGCTTTCCACGCTGACCTTCCGCGGCTACCAGAAATCCGTCTGAAATCGCGGCGCTCCTGCCCCGCTCTGGCCGCTGCGCGGCCGTCACAACGCGAGTAGCAAGGGCCGCGTTGCTCTATACAATGACCGGCGTTCCTCGCCGGGGTGGTCCGGATTCCGGTCCCGCGCCGTGGCCGGATGTGTGAGCTACTGCACCGAAGCCAGATCACGGGCGGCCGGGAGGACGCGCTTGAGTCGGTGCTGATCATCTGGGGCCGAGCGGTCATCCGGTCGGCCAGTCGAGCCGGAACCAGACCAGCGTCCGTTGTGTCCGCCCTTGGCCGGGCTCGACCTGGTCGTGCCACCCGTAGTGGCCCCATTGCGTGGCCATGAGTTCGACCAGTTCGAGACCCCTGCCACAGTCGGCCAGTTCACCGAGTGCGTGGCGCCCTGGGGCGGGGACCGTGCCGGAGCCGTCGTCGATGACCGCGACATAGGC
>DATFVJ010000169.1:0-3797 GCA_035260365.1 Streptosporangiaceae bacterium | reverse complement strand
GAGGGCGCCGCGGCCGGGGCGCGTCAGGGATCGGGGTTCTCCGCGGCGCGCTGCGCGAAGACCTCGGCCGCCTTCCTCGTGACCGGGCCAGGCGCGGCGGGCAGCAGCTTCCCGTCCACGCCGCGGATCGCCTGCAGGTCGCGCATCGTGGAGGTGAGGAACGCCTCGTCGGCCGCTGCGAGCGCGCCGAGCGGCACGTCCCGTTCCTCGCCGCCGTACCACTCGAGCACGAGCCCGCGTGTCACCCCGGCCAGGCAGCCCGCCGACAGCGGCGGCGTGACCAGGGTCCCCGCGGTGACGAGGAACACGTTCGTGCCGGTCCCCTCGCACAGGTTCCCCGCCGTGTTACCGAAAATCGCCTCGAGCGCGCCGCGCTCACGCGCGTACCCGAGCGCCCGCACGTTCTCCGCGTACGAGGTCGTCTTCAGGCCGGCCAGCGCGCCGTGCTCGTTGCGGGACCAGGGCACGACGACGACGTCGCCGATCGGCGCGGCGGGCCCGAGCTCTTCAAGCGCCACGACGGCCGTGCGGGGGCCGGCGCCCCGTTCCGAGCCGAGCGGCGAGTGCCCGCCCGTGACGGTGATCCGGATCCGCGCCCGCGCGGGGCGCCCGGCGGACTCGACCACTTCCGCCACGCCGGACCGGATCTCCGCAAGCTCCGGCTCGCCGAGCCCGAGCCCGAGCGCGGAGCGGCGCAGCCGCCGCAGGTGCCTGGTGATCGCGAACGGTACGCCGCCGATGACCTTGACCGCTTCGAAGACCCCGTCGCCCACGGTCAGGCCGTGGTCAAAGATCGCCACCTGGGCGTCGCTGGCGTCCAGCAGCTCACCGTTCACCCATACCTTCACCAGCATGCTCCCTAACGGTGGCCGGGCTGGCGCACGCACGCAGCCCAGTTCATCAGCGAAGCCCGCCGCACTCGGCGGCGGCCGCCGCGGTGAGATCGGGCAGGATCCGGTCGACGGCGCTGATCTGGCTGGCGACCTCGCGGTCGGTGAGCATCACCGGAACGTGCGCGCGGATCTCGTCGTGCACGGCCCGCATCGGGGCCGATGGCTGCGCGTCCCAGGGCGGGCTTGCGGCGCGCAGGTCGATCCCCTGCGCCGCGCACAGGATCTCCACCGCGAGGCAGCTTCTGACGTTGACGACCACCTCGCGCAGCTTACGCACGGCCGTCCAGCCCATCGACACGTGGTCCTCCTGCTTGCCCGAGGTCGGGATGGTGTCCACGCTGGCCGGGTGCGCGAGCACCTTGTTCTCGCTGACCAGCGACGCGGACGTGTACTGGGCGAGCATGAAGCCGGAGTTGGTCCCGGCGTCGGGGGCGAGGAACGGCGGCAGGCCGCGGGAGAAGGCCGGGTCGAGCATCCGGTCCACCCTGCGCTCGCTGATGCTGGCCAGCTCCGCCAGCGCCATCGCGAGCATGTCGGCGGCGAAGGCGAGCGGCTCACCGTGGAAGTTGCCCGTGGTCATCACGGTCATGGCCGAGCCGTCCGGCACGATGACGGGGTTGTCGACGACCGAGTCGAGCTCGATCTCGGTCACCCGCCGCGCGTGCGCGAGCACGTCGCGCACGGCGCCGTGCACCTGCGGGGCGCAGCGCAGGCAGTACGCGTCCTGCACGGCGTGACGGCTGTGGCGGTGGCTCGCCATCAGCTGCGACCCCGCGAGCAGCGCGCGCAGGTTGGCCGCGCTGACCTGCTGGCCGGGGTGTGGCCTGATCACCTGGACCCGCTCGTCGTACGGCCGGTCGGTGCCGAGCAGCGCCTCCACCGACAGCGCGCACGCCACGTCCGCCGCCTGGACCAGCATGGCGGCCTCGTGTACCGAGAACGCGAGCAGCGCCTGCATCGGCTCGGTCCCGTTGACCAGCGCGAGGCCCTCCTTGGGCGCGAGTTCGAGCGGCGTGAGGCCCTCCTCGCCGAGCAGTTCCGCGGCCGGGCGGCCGGATGGGTCACCGCTGCCCGCGCGCCGAAGCCGGCCCTCGCCGATCAGCGGCTGGGCCAGGTGCGCGAGCTGCGCCAGGTCACCCGACGCGCCCACCGAGCCCTTGCCCGGGATCACCGGCAGCAGGCCGCGGCCGAGCAGTTCGAGCAGCCGCTCCGGCAGTTCGGGCCGCACGCCCGAGTATCCGGCCGCGAGGGTTCTCGCCCGCAGCAGGAGCACCGCACGGACGGTGCGATCATCCAGCGGGTCGCCGGTGCCCGCCGCGTGCGACCGGATGATCGCGTGCTGCAGCAGCGCGAGGTCCTCCTGCGGCACCTTGGTATCGGCGAGCGCGCCGAAACCGGTGTTGACGCCGTAGACGGGCTCATCGCCGCCGATCGCCGCGATGACCACCTTGCGGCTTTCTGCCATCCTGGCGGGCACGCCAGGCCCGAGCACGGCGCGGGCCCGCACCGCCGCGACGTCGACCACGTCCTCGACGGTGAGGCCGTCGCCGGTGACGACCACAGTTCGCATAGCCGACAGCCTGCCACGATCCGGCGCCGCCTCCAGCGGTTAGGGTGTGTCCCGGAGATCTCGGTGGATGCGGGCGCCATCCTGAGCCAGCAGGGCCAGGCGGCGGTCCGGCAAGGCAGTGCTTGTCTTCGAGGAGCCGATAGTGGTTTCTATCGGCGACGACGGCAACGCCGGTCGTCGTCTGGGCGCCGACCCGCGCCGCCAAAGATCTGCGGGACACGCCCTACGACTCGATCACACAGCCGAATGTGCGCGCGAGCCCGTCGCGGCCGGCGCCGGTGAGCCGCAGCGCGCGGCGCGTGCCGCCGCGCTCGAACCAGCCGCGTTCGAGCAGCCGGGCGGTGACGGCGGCACCGAGCGCACCGCTGAGGTGCGGACGGCGCTGCGTCCAGTCCAGGCACGTGCCCGCGAAGCGGCGGCGGGACCTGCGCACCTCCCCGAGATTGATCCCGAACGCGGCCAGCGTGTCCACCCCAGCGCTTGTCACCTCGTACTCGCATCCGAGCCCGGCGTCAGCGGCCGATGCCGCGGTCTCCGCGCCGCCGTTGCGACTGTATTGCCCCGGGGGGCCGACCCCCAATGCGGGGGGTTCCGGGGGGTCGCCCCCCGGGCTGGCAGGGCCCCCCGCAGAAATGGATGCCGCATCCGCGCAGCCGTTAGGGATCTTCTTGATGACCTTCGTGCTGAGTAGTGTGGCGAACAGCTCGACCCCGGCCCGGCCGGCCAGGTGGTCGTAGCAGGTGCGGGCGTCCTGCAGCGCGGCGGCCTGGCGGGACTGGCGCAGGCCGCGCGGGCGCGGGCGGGGGCTGACGTGCGCGAGCGCCTCGATCACCGCGGCGATCTCCGGCCCGGCCAACCGGTAGTAGCGGTGCCGGCCCTGCCGTGCCACCCTGACCAGGCCGCCGCCGAGCAGCCGGGCCAGGTGCGCGCTCGCGGTGGCGGCGCTCACCCCGGCGAGGCGGGCGAGTTCGCCCGCGGCGAGCGGCCGGCCGTCGAGCAGCACCGTCAGGATCGCGGCCCTGGTCGGGTCGGCGATCAGGGCGGCGACCGGCGCGATGTCGGCGTCGTGCGTCACGTACTGCGGGTCTGCGGACATGCTTCGACAGTAGGCCAGCGATGTTTGGGCCGGCATCGAAGTGTGCCGCCAAGCTGGCGCCGGCCAGGCTCCTCTCCCCTGCCTGACCACGGTGACGGGGCGTGCCACGGCGGCCGGCACGCCGCGATCCGAGTTTGCCCGCGGGCGCGGATCGGCTACAGTTCTGAACGCACGCCGTAGCGATCGGCGTCGCGCGGACGTGGCTCAGTTGGTAGAGCATCACCTTGCCAAGGTGAGG
>DATFVJ010000168.1:0-2980 GCA_035260365.1 Streptosporangiaceae bacterium | reverse complement strand
TGCACGGATGCGCGTTCGCCTACCTCCGCGACCCCGACGGCATCACCCTGGAGATCTTCCAGGAGGCCGGCCCGGGTCACCATGAGTAGCCAGGCGCCGGGCGGGGACACGCGCCGCGCCGTCGACCTGTCACACCGGTCGATGATCGCCAGGCGGCTGCGCGACGCACGGATCAGGACCGGGATGTCGGCGCGCAAGCTCGCCATCCAGCTCGACTGCTCACCGAGCCTGATCTCCCAGATCGAGCGCGGCAAGGCGACGCCGTCGGTGAGCAGGCTCTACGCGATCGTGACCGTGCTCGGGATCTCGATGGACAGCCTGTTCCCCGAACCGGCCGAGCCGCGCGCCGCGCAGGCACCAGCCGAAACAGAGGCCGCCAGCGGTGTGGTCCTGCGCCGCGGCGGGAGGTCCGCGATCAACCTGGAGCTGGGCGTCCGCTGGGAGCGCCTGACCCCGCGGTTGGAGCCTGGCATCGAGTTCCGCGAAGTGTTCTACGACGTGGGGGGCGGTTCGAGCAGGTCCGAACGCGCCATACAGCACAACGGGCGGGACTACGCGGTCATCGTCGAAGGCGAGCTGACCGCGCAGATCGGTTTCGATCGATTCGTGCTGCGCCCGGGGGACTCCTGTGCCTTTGACGCCACGATCCCGCACCAGTTCTGGAACGAGGGGACACAGCGCGTGCGCGCCGTCTTCGTCCTGCTCGACCTGGCCAGGACGCACGGTGACCGGCGCGGGCGAACGCGAGGCGATGGCAGCGGCTGACCGCCGCTGATCCGCTTCGGCCGGGCTAACCACATCCCGTAGCGCCGCGGTTCACCCGGCCGGGGTGATGCACCCCGCCGGTCGGGCAGGCACATTGGCCCCTTGGTGCCGCGCCGCGGGAACGCGCGCCCCACACCGGGAGAATGCGCGCGCCCGGACCCGGCAGGCGCGCGCCCCGCATGCCGAGAGCGAGGGGTAGGCCGGCCATGACGACGCGCGAGACACCGGAGCTTGCGGGCCGGACGCAGCCGCACTCACAGCCGCACTCGCAGCCGCACTCGCAGCCGCACCCGCAGCCGCTCGTGACCGTGCCCGGCGGCCGCTTCCTCATGGGCAGCGACGACCCCGATGGTTTCGCGGCGGACGGTGAGGGCCCGGTGCGGGCCTGCAGGCTCGATCCGTTCGCCATCGGCGCGCACGCCGTCACGAACGAGGCGTTCGCCGGCTTCGTCGCGGCGACCGGGTACCGGACCGACGCGCAGCGGTACGGCTGGTCGTTCGTCTTCAAACTCATGCTGCCCGACGGGTTCCCCGCCACGCGCGCGGTCGCCGCCGCGCCCTGGTGGCGCCAGGTCGAGGGCGCCGACTGGGCGCACCCTTACGGCCCGCAGTCCGGGCTCGACGGGCTCGAGCGGCACCCGGTCGTGCACGTGTCGTGGAACGACGCTAACTCCTACTGTTCCTGGGCCGGCCTGCGGCTGCCCACCGAGGCGGAGTGGGAGCGCGCCGCGCGCGGCGGCCTCACCCAACGCAGGTATCCGTGGGGCGACGAGCTCGCGCCCGGCGGGCGGACGATGTGCAACATCTTCGAGGGCAGGTTTCCCGACGAGAACACGCGCGCGGACGGCTACCTCGCCACCTGCCCGGTCGACGCGTTCCCGCCGAACGGTTACGGCTTGTACAACATGGCGGGCAACGTGTGGGAATGGACGCAGGACTGGTTCAGCCCGGCGCCGCACCGCACCGCACCGCGGCGCAACCCGCGCGGGCCGGAAACCGGCCCGGGCAAGGTCATCAGGGGCGGTTCCTACCTGTGCCACGACTCCTACTGCAACCGGTACCGGGTCGCCGCGCGGACGATGAACACCGTCGACGCGTCAACAGGCAATCTCGGCTTCCGGGTCGCCGGCCCGGCGCCACCGTGACGCGCTAGCCGATGCGCGCCTCGTCGCGGAGCGTGGCGGCCAGGTCGGCGGGCTCGGGCGTCACCCCGGTCAACCCGCGTGCGGCGAACCATCTCGCCACGTTCTCCGCATCACGGTCAAGGAACGACGCGCCGCGCGGGTTGGCGATCACATCGACCACCTGAGGCAGGTCGATGATCACGATGCTGCCGCGGTGCACGAGCAGGTTGTACGCGGACAGGTCGCCGTGGGCCAGGCCGCGGCGGGCGAGCATGACCAGGGCGCGCACGAGCTGATCCCACAGACCGGCGATCTCGCTGCCCCGGCCGGGCGTCTCCGCCAGCCGGGGCGCGGCACTGCCGTCCGGTTCGCCGATGAACTCGAGCACCACCTCGGTGCCGACGATCTGAACCGGGTAGGGCACGGGCACCCCGGCCTCGTATAGCTGGCACAGCGCGCCGAACTCGGCGTTCGCCCACTGCGCGGCGATCATCTGCCGGCCGAACGAGGTCCGGTTGGCGACCGCCCTCGTGGTCCTGGACCGGCGGCCACGACGGCCTTCCAGGTAGCCGCTGTCGCGGTGGAACAGCCGGTGCTCCGCACTGCGGTAGCGCTTGGCGGCAAGCAGGCAGGACCGGTCGGTGCCAGGCACGCCGCGCCGCATCAGGAACACGTCGGCTTCCTTGCCTGTCTTCAGCACCCCGAACTCGGTGTCGACCGCCGCCAGTTCGGTGACCAGCCACGGTGGATGCGGCCTGGGCCCGCGCTCACCCGCGGTGGACTGGTCCCAGATCGACCAGCGGTCGCCTTCGGCCAGGCCGTCGACGGCGTCGCACGCGCCGGCGGCGGGCAGGGCCGCACGGTACCTGGTGCGCTTGTCGAAGGTTGTTTCCTCGTCGTCAAAACGCCGTTTGCCGCGGCGGGAAGATGTGAAGTCGGGCACGGTTGGTGCTCCTCAGGTGGGCAGCTGACAGGGCGGGCGGCATGGACCGCGCAATGGGCGTCAACATCAGTCGCTCTCCCTTCCGCTCGGCCGGCGGGGCCGGCACCTACCTGTGGGGCCTGACATTTCCATAGCCGCTCATCGGCGG
>DATFVJ010000167.1:0-7430 GCA_035260365.1 Streptosporangiaceae bacterium | reverse complement strand
CCACGGGGCACGGCGCCGGCGGCGCTGCGGGCGGGCCCGGCGCCGGCGCCGACCCGGCCCGCGCCGCCGGATACCTCGAGCATCCGCCGCGGATGGGCTTCTTCACCGACACGTCGGTCTGCATCGGCTGCAAGGCGTGCGAGGTGGCATGCAAGGAATGGAACGCCGTCCCCGAGGACGGGTTGCTGCTCACCGGCATGTCGTACGACAACACGCAGGGACTCGGCGCCTCGACCTGGCGGCACGTGGCCTTCATCGAGAAGCCGGCCGACGAGGCCGGGGACCTGCGCTGGCTCATGTCGAGCGACGTCTGCAAGCACTGCACCGAGGCGGCCTGCCTGGACGTGTGCCCGACCGGCGCGCTGATGCGCACGGAATTCGGCACGGTCGTGGTCCAGGAGGACGTCTGCAACGGATGCGGTTACTGCATCCCCGCCTGCCCGTTCGGCGTCATCGACCAGCGGCGCGATGACGGCCGGGCATGGAAGTGCACGCTGTGCTACGACCGGATCGGCGACGGCCTCGAACCGGCGTGCGCCAAGGCCTGTCCCACCGACTCCATCCAGTTCGGCCCGGTGGACGAACTGCGCGAGCGCGCGCAGCTCAGGGTCGCCGAGCTGCACGACGCGGGGACGGAGGGGGCGCGGCTGTACGGCGCGGACCCGGCGGACGGCGTAGGCGGAACGGGCGCGTTCTTCCTGCTGCTCGACGAGCCCGAGGTCTACGGGCTGCCACCCGACCCGGTCGTGACGACCAGGGACCTGCCCCGCATCTGGCGCCACGTGGGCGTGGCCGCCGCCGGGCTGGCCGCCGCCGGGCTCGCCGCATGCCTGGGCCGGCGGGCCTGACGAGTCGCCGGCCCGCGCAGGCCGGGCCTGCGGGCGCGCGGAGCGGGATTTCGGAGCGGGATGAGGAGGCACACGTGAAGAAGCGCGGCGAACAGGCGATGGTTCCCGACGCCGAGTTCACCTCGTACTACGGCCGGCCGGTGCTGAAGGAACCGGTGTGGCACGTGCCGGAGATTCCCGGCTACCTTTTCCTCGGCGGGCTGGCCGGTGCGTCGTCGGTGCTCGCCGCGGGCGCCCAGTTGCGCGGCTGCCCCGACCTGGCGCGCGGGGCGAAGGTCGGCGCGGCGGGCGCGATCGGCCTGGCCGCGGCCGCTCTGATTCATGATCTTGGCCGTCCGGCCCGGTTCGTGAACATGCTGCGGGTGTTCAAGCCCAGCTCGCCGATGAGCGTCGGGTCCTGGCTGCTCGCCGGCTACGCCCCGGCCGCGGGCGCGGCCGCGGTTTGCGCCGTGACCGGGATCCTGCCGCGCGCGGGCGCCGCCGCGACCGCGGCCGCCGCGGCGCTCGGCCCCGGCGTGTGCACGTACACGGCCGCGCTGATCTGCGACACGGCGGTGCCCGCCTGGCACGACGGCTACCGCGAGATGCCGTATCTGTTCGCGGGATCCGCCGCGAGCGCGGCCGGCGGGCTTGGCCTGCTCGCGGCCCCGTCCGCCCAGGCCGGCCCCGCGCGCAGGCTCGCGGTGCTCGGCGCCGCGGCCGAGATCACCTCGGCGCAGCTGCTGACCAGGCGGATCGGTGCGACGGCCGAGCCGTACCGGTCCGGCCGGGCCGGGCTCGCGCTGCGCGCGAGCGAGATCGCGTCGGCGTGCGCGCTCGGCGTGGCGTTCATCGGCCGCCGTCACCGGGCGGCCACCGCGCTCGCCGGGCTCACGCTCCTCGCGGCCTCCGCCACCACCCGCTTCGCCATCTTCGACGCGGGCCGGGCCTCCGCCCGCGACCCCAAGTACACGATCGTCCCCCAGCGCGAGCGCCTCACCGAGCGATCACGCACCTAGCCACCGGGAACGCTTCCAGGCGCCTTGCCTGGTGGTTACCCCGGCCGGGGCGGCCGTTCGGAGCTGGGCGGCCGGGTGCCCGGCCGCCCAGCCGTCTTCCCGGTCAGTTGGGCGAAGCATGAGGCCGGCACGCGCTCAAGATCCGTTTCTGTGGAATTCTGCCTGCACATAGCGCAGGCGGAATGACACAGAAGCGGATCATGGGAGCTGGCATGCCTCGATCACATGCACGCTGTTCTCACCCGGCCAACTGCCGAGGCGCGCGATGGCCTGATCGTTGATCTCGCGGCTCTGCACCGGCAGCTTGAACGGGCGGAGGGGAAGTCTGCGTCAGACCCGCGGCGCGTGAGCGCGTGGCTGTCCGCCCTGCATGCGAATGTGCTTACGCGCAGCGCCGACTATAACGCGGCCCGCCGCTGGTGGGCGACGGCGCGGCATGCGGCCGACGCGTCCGGCGATATGGACATGCGCGTGTGGGTGCGAGGCGCTGAGGCAACCTTTGGCCTGTACGCGCCGCGCTCACCGCGGTCGGTGGTTACCTTGGCCAGCACGACGCGCCGCCTCGCTGGGCACCGCATCTCAGCGGGCCTGATGTGCGCGATGAGCGCCGAAGCGCAGGCTCTGGCAGCCCTGGGGCAGTCTGCGGATGCGGAGCGAGTCCTCGATGAGCTGGCCGGCTCGTGTGGCCGTGTCGGCGACGGGCAAGGGTACGGCTGGCTCGACGATTCCCTCTGGTACGTGCGCAGCTGGGTTTTCTCCTACACCGGGCGTGACCAGGCCGCCGCCGATGCTCGCGACCGGGTCATCGCGTCCTCGCCGTCGTACCAGAACGTCGCCAACGCGCGCCTGCACGAAGCGATCAGCATGGCGCGGCAGGGCGGTAGCAGCGCCGCGCTCAGGCAAGCGGCCGAGGTTGTGAGTGACACGGAGCCGGCCTACCGATCTCACATGATCCTGCGCACCGCCGAGCGGGTACTTGACGCTGTGCCCGCTGATCAGCCAGCCTGCCGCCCGGGAACTCCAGGCGCTGACCGACGGCGCCCCCTAGCGCAGCGGTAGCGTGTACAGGTCGAAGTAGGGGCACGGCGCGCCAGGCGCGCCTGGGATCCGGCCCGCTTTGCGCCAGCCCCACCGTTCGTACACTCGCTGAACCGCGGTAGCTTCTGGGTGCGTCGCGAGCGTCGCGCGTTCCTCCCCGCGACCGCGAAGCAGCTCACCGATGCACCGATGAGTCGTTTCCCCAGTCCTTGACCCCGGAACTCCGGGACCACCGCGAGTTCGATGACGGCGAACGTCCTGCCGCCGGTCTCCCGCAGGAATGCCTCGGTCTGAGACGGCTCGATACCGTCCCACCAGCCGCTCCCGGGCTGGATGGCGAACCCGTACGCGAAGCCGATCATCTGATCGCCCATCCACGCGCAGGTGAGATCGAACCCTGGCTGCTTGAAGTGGCGCGCGGCCCTTGTCACGAACTCGGCGCGATCTGCGTCGGTCTGGCTGTACAGCGGGTCGGCATAGACGAGCGCATAGATGCGGAAAACCTGTTCAAACACATTGCTGGCTTCTGCGCCGTCGAGGTGGTTCAACGTGAGGTCTGCCATGCCCAACACAATCCCCCTGAAATGCCCCATTTCGCCAGGCTGGCACGTGCGCGTACCAGCGTCGAACGCTGCCGGTTCTCGGACCGGCGGGGCGTTCGCCCTCATGATCGCGGTACGAAACCCACAATGGCATCAAACCGCGCTGGCGCTGGCAGCGGCAGGCGTGCCCGCTGGGGGCGGGCACGCCTGCCTGGTGCGGGCCTGCGGTCGCAGGCCCGCTGGTCACCATCGATACCAGCGGCGGCGTGAGCCTGCTGCACCCGCGCTGCGCAGGGCGAACCCGATCAGCCAGATCACCAGGACTATCACGGCGATCCACCACAGCACGTGCACGGCGAAGCCCAGCCCGCCAAGGATGAGTGCGATCAGTAGGACCGCCAGGATCAAGGCCATCGCTGATTTCCCTTTCTTCACGTCCCCCGCTCGCGGGAGGCGCCGGCGCCGCTTCGGGCCGGCCGCGCGGATATGTCACCCATACCGGGCGCCTCAAACACGATCCGCCGATCCCGGGGCGGCACGTTTACGCCCCGGCCGCATCCGCACGCGCCGGCGAACCCCTCGGTGCTCAAGACCGCGGGCCCGGCCGTCTCGGCGGCGGACATGGCCCGCGGCATCCTGACCGGACGCGGCGAGCACTGACGGCCGCGCCGGGCGCGATCGCGCCCGGCATCAGGGCCTGACCGGCCACGACGCGACAGAAATCACACTTCATGGCCGGGCTGAGCTGGTCGGGGGTCGGGTAGCTTGACCCCCTGGAACCCCGCAGGCGCGGCACGCGGCGCGCCGCGGCAGCCGTTATGCATCTGGGTTCGCCCAGGCCGCGTGAGCAGAGCCACACCGGGGAGGTGACCGGTCCTATCTCGGTACCGGCTGTCCGTGCCGCGCCTGCGCCAGATCGCCGTCAATACTGAGCCGCTGCGTAATCCCGACTTCCGGCGGCTCTTCTTCGGGCAGGGCATCGCGTTCATCGGGTTCCAGGTGACCGCGGTCGCCGTGCCCGTGCAGATGTACGCGATCACCCACTCGTCGCTCTGGGTGGGCCTGCTCGGCGTCGCGGCGCTTGTGCCGCTCGTCGCGTTCGGCCTGTACGGCGGCGCCATCGCCGATGTGGTCGACAGAAGGCGGCTTTATGTCTCGGCGTCATGCGTGCTGTGGGCGGTTACCGGGGCGTTCTTGCTGCAGGCGATCCTGCACGCCCGTTCCGCCTGGATCCTGCTCGCGCTGATGGCAGCGCAGTCGACCGGCTTCGCCGTGTCCTCGCCGGTCCGTGGCGCGATCGTGCCGCGACTGCTCGACGCGTCTCTTGTCCCGGCTGGGAACACGCTCAACTTCACCCTGAGCAACGTCGGCACGGTGGCCGGGCCGCTGGTCGCGGGCGTGGTGCTCGCCAGGTTCGGCTACGCGGCGGCGTACGCGGTCGACGCCTGCCTCTTCACGTTCGGCCTGTACGCGGCGCTGCGGCTGCCGGCGCTGCCGCCACTGGCCGGCGGTGGCCGGGCGGGGCTGCGCTCCGTCATCGACGGGCTGCGCTTCATCGCCGGCCGCCCGGTGCTCGCACTGTCGTTCGCCTTCGACATCATCGCGAACGCCTTCGCGATGCCCCGTGCGCTGTTCCCGCAGGTAGCGGCGGAGCGGTTCGGCGGCCCGAGCGCCGCGGGCTGGCTCTACGCCTCGATCGCGATCGGGGCCGTCGCCGGCGGCCTGGCCTCGGGCTGGATCAGCCGCGTGCGCCGTCAGGGGGTCGCGCTGGTCAGCGCGGTCGTCGCGTGGGGCCTGCTCGTCGCGGCCGCCGGGCTCGCGCACACGCTGTGGCTCGCCGTGCTGCTGCTCGCGGGCGCCGGTGCGGCGGACCTCGTCTCCGCCGTCTACCGGCAGACCATCCTGCAGGTGACCGCGCCCGATCAGATGCGCGGGCGCATGCAGGGCGTGTTCATCGTGGTGGTCGCCGGTGGCCCGAGGCTTGGTGACCTGCGGGCCGGGGTGAGCGCCGCCGCCGTCGGGGTGACCGCGTCCTGGGTGGGCGGCGGCATCGCCTGCGTCGCGCTCGTGCTCCTGCTCGCGATCGCGGCGCCCGCGCTTGTCAGGTACCAGCCCGCGGCGCAGGGCCAGCCAGACCGGCGCGGCCGCGACCGCACTACGCTGCAGCGATGACCGACCTCACAGACTTCGCCAAGCTGGTGCCGAGCGAGCACGGGCTCTGCGTGGTGGCCACGCTCCGCCCGGACGAGACCATTCAGGCGTCCGTGGTCAACGCGGGCGTCCTCGGGCACCCGCTGACCGGGCGCCCGGTGGCCGCGTTCGTGGCCATGGGCGGCACACGCAAGCTGGCCAACCTGCGCGCGCGTCCGCGCGCCACGCTCGTGGTCAGGGCCTCGTGGCAGTGGGTCGCCGCGGAGGGGCCCGTCGAGCTGGCCGGCCCGGACGACCCGCTGCCCGGCATCGACGCGGAGCGGCTGCGGCTCCTGCTCCGCGAGATCTTTACCGCCGCCGGAGGCGCGCACGACGACTGGGACGCCTACGACCGGGTTATGGCCAGCGAACGCCGCACCGCCGTGCTCGTGACGCCGGATCGCGTCTACTCCAACCGCGCCTGAGTAACGCCACTGGCACGCCCCGGCCGACGTGCGGGTCGAAGCTGGCCGGGGCGGGCGTCGTGCCCGCGGGTCAGAGCGGGCCGTGCCGACCGACGGGTCGGCACCCGGGCCGCGCCGACCGGGCGGTCAGAGCTGGCGGTGCCGCCCTGCGGGCAGAGCCGGCAGTGGCGGCCGCGGGTCAGAGCTGGCAGTGGCGGCCGGCGTCGTGCCGCCGCCGGAGCCAGGCGACCGCGAGGGCGGCGATGCCGGCCGCGACGATGACGGCGATGGCGGGCAGGGTGCCCGGCCCGGATCGTCCGCGCGCCGCCGGCGTCGTGGCCAGCGCGCGACCGCCGTTCAGCGCGCCGGCCCGGCCGGGGGACTGTGCGGGCGCGGCGCCCGGGCCGGCCGGCTGACCCAGGCCCAGTTTGGCGCGGAACTGGCCCAACGGCTGCCACGGCAAGGTGCGAGCTGCGGACCGGGCCCCGGTACTCCCGGGCACCGCGCCAGCATGCCCCGCACCGGCGCGTGCTGCACCGGCACGGGCCGTGCCCGGACGCGCGGCGCCGGCGGGTGCCGCGCCGGCTGTTCGCCTGGCCGACGCGCCCACCTGCCCACCCACCTGCCCACCCACCAGCCGGGGCACCTGCCCGGCCACACCTGGCTGCCATGTTCCCGCGGAGTTCCCCGCGCGCTGACCCGAGGCTGAGACGCCTGGTCCCTGGGCGCCTGTTCCTTGGACGCTGGGTGCCTGCGCGCGGTGGGCCGCAGGACCGAGCCGGTTCGTGCGCGCGCGGCGCGCCGGCTGGCGGCCGGAACCGCGGCCCAGGCGGCCGAGTTGCGCGGCGGCGCGGCCAGCGGTGTCCCCGCTGCGAGCAGTGCCCCGGATGCCAGGGGCATTGCCACCACCAGGGCCGTAGGGCGTGGCAGCGCCGTGGAACGGGCCAGAGCCGTACGCGCCGGTCCGGCGGCTCCCGCCGGCGTCGCTGGTGACCGTGCGGCGACGGCTGTCGCTCTGTGCGCCGTGGTCGGCCGAGTTGGTGCTGCGACTGGCCCAGCCGCCGTGCACGCCAGCCCGGGCGCTGCTGCCGCCGTCGTAACTGCTGCCGCTCTTGTCACCTGGCGCGCCCGCGCCGCCGCGGCGATCGCCGACCGACGCATGAGTGCGCCCGCGCATGTCAGCGCCGCCCTCGCTGCCCCCGCTGTCGCCGTAGCCGCTCCCGCCATTCCCGCCGAGCAGGCTGGAGACGGCGCCGCCGGCCGAGCTTGTGACCGGGCACAGGATGCCGGTCAGCGAGCCGAGCAGGCTGTCAGAGCTGCCGCAATCTGACGCCGGCGCGGCGGCGCGCGCCGGCGACGCCGGCCGCGTGTGCGCGGCGAACGCCGCGCCCGCCGTGAGCGCACCGGCGG
>DATFVJ010000166.1:0-12839 GCA_035260365.1 Streptosporangiaceae bacterium | reverse complement strand
CGAGCAGCCGGACGCCGAGCGCGGTGCCGGACTCGCCGGTCGCCGTATAGACGACGACGTCGCTGTCGAGGCCGCATACCACGTCCTCGTCCGCGTACACCTCGACGCTGTCGGGCAGGGCGAGCGGCGCGACAAGCTCGGCCGCGTAGCCGGTGGCCGAGTTGACCCGGTCGGCGGGCACGGGCAGGACACGGCGGGAACCGGTCACCTCACGCAGCGCGTTGGCGGACGGCAGGCTGCCCGCGTGCACGATGACAGCGGTGAGCACACCGCCCGCGTCGTACATCCGGACCGCGAGGCACCGGCTCGGGGGGAGCCGCAAAACCTCGGGCAACTGGTCCGCCGAGGAGATGGCGCGCGACAGGTGGACGATCTCGTGCTGAGTTCCGGACTCGACAAGCAGGCGATGCAGGGTCAGCGCATCAATCATCCGGTCACGCACCTACTCTCTCGCGAGCCCCGTACGGCCCGCGCACATTCTGTGGTCCTTCAACAGGCTAACCCCCAGCGAGCGCCGCGGCGGCCGGGGGCCGCGGGGAATTGCGAGGGCCGCGAGACACTAAGCTTTCCCGGGAGCACCTACCCTCGAATCCGCGCCGAATGCCATTGCCGAATGCCATGCCCCTGACCGATTCGCAGCGCCGAGCCGTCGCCGCGCTCCTGCGCGAGGTCGCTCCGGTCGCCGACGAGCTTGGCCGCCTGTTCGCGGCGCACGGGCACGAACTCGCCCTCGTCGGGGGCTCCGTACGGGACGTGTTCCTGGCCAGGAAGTCAGAAGACCTGGACCTGACCACCGACGCCCCGCCCGAGCGGGTGATGGAGATCACCGCCGGCTGGGCGGACAAGATCTGGCCGATCGGCATCGAGTTCGGCACCGTCGGGCTGCGGAAGGCGGGGTGCACGCTTGAGATCACGACGTACCGCAGCGACAGCTACGGCCCGAAGTCACGCAAACCGGCTGTGCGGTACGGCACGTCGCTCGAGGAGGACCTGGCCCGGCGGGATTTCACGATCAACGCGATGGCGGCGCGGCTTCCCGACCATCTGCTCGTCGACCCCTTCGGCGGCCTTCGTGACCTGAAAGAGCGCGTGCTGCGCACGCCCTCCAGCCCGGAGAGCTCATTCGACGACGACCCGCTCCGTATGCTGCGCGCGGCCAGATTCGCCGCCCAGCTGGGCTTTTCCGTGGTGCCGGAGGTCCGCGAGGCGATGAAGGGGATGGCCGGGCGGATCAGCCCGGCGCTCGGCAAGGTCTCGGCGGAAAGGATCCGCGCCGAGCTGGCCAAACTGATGGTCGCGCCCGACCCGCGGACAGGGATCGAGTTGCTCGTCGACACGGGGCTGGCCGAGTACATCCTGCCCGAGGTGCCGAAGCTCAAGCTCGAAACCGACGAGCACCACCACCACAAAGACGTCTACGAACACTCACTGACCGTGCTGACACAGGCGACAGAACTCGAACAGCGGTACGGCCTGTCGTCCGATTTGGTGGTGCGGCTTGCCGCCCTGCTGCACGACATCGGCAAGCCGAAGACGAGGACGCTGTTGCCCGGCGGCCGGGTGGCCTTCCACCACCACGAGGTCGTGGGCGCTGCGATGACCCGGTCCCGGCTGCGTGAACTACGGTTTCCCAAGGCGGTCGTCGAGGACGTGGCCAAGCTGGTCGAACTGCACCTGCGTTTTCACGGATACGGCACCGGCGAGTGGACCGACGCGGCGGTCCGCAGATACGTGCGGGACGCGGGGCCGCTGCTCCAGCGGCTGCACGTGCTCACCCGTGCGGACTGCACCACGAGGAACAAGGCCAGGGCAGCCAGGCTCGCGAGCGCGTACGACGCGCTCGAACAGCGCATCGCCAGGCTAGCGAAGGAAGAGGAGATCGCCAGGATCCGGCCCGATCTCGACGGGAACGAGATCATGCGGATCCTGGGGCTGCGGTCGGGACCGGCCGTCGGTGCGGCCTACAAGTTCCTGCTCGGCCTCCGGATGGAACACGGCCCGCTCGGGCGCGAGCGGGCCACGGCCGAACTGCTCCGCTGGGCCACCGACCAGGGCCTCGCCCCCCCGGGCGCCGGCCAGAATCCCGGGTCCTGAGACTCTGCCGGGTGCTCGGCGTCGCCTGCGCGCGTTATCTGCGGGCGGCCGCGGGCTGGCTCGGCTGCCGCGCCGAACGTTCCTGGCCGCGCGCGAGCATGGCATACCCGGCCCCCGCGAAGAGGTATCCGATCGCCACGAGCGCGACGAGCGGGTAGGACTTGCCGTCCGTGGGCATGAAGGGCGCGCTGACCGCCGCGCCGAGCACGAGCGCCGCGTTGAACAGCATGTCGTAGAGCGAGAAGACACGGCCGAGGTAGTCGTCGTCCACCTGCTCCTGGACGGTGGTGTCCACGCAGATCTTCACCCCCTGGGCGACCATCCCGAGAGCGAACCCGACCGCGAGGAAGGAGATCTGGCTGAACGTCCAGCCGAGCACCCCCTCGATGAGCCCACCCGCGGCGAGCAGGCCGGCGATCCAGGTTGTCTTGCCGACCCTGCGCGTCACCGAGGGAGTGATCAGGGCCGCCACGAGGTAGCCCACGGCCGACGTGATCACCACGAAAGTCAGGTGGCCGAGTGCCTTGTTGCCGTTGCCTGCCGGGTAGAAGTAGTTCCGGTAGAGCAGGATCGTCAGCACGAACAAGATCCCGTAAAGGAACCGGAAGCAGGCGATCGCGCCGAGCGCATAGGCCGCGGGACGGCGCTGCCACAGGTAGCGCGCGCCGGCCGCGAGGCCGCGGGCCACCGCGGCGAGCTCGTGTGGTATCCCCGCGGGCCGGCTGGCGGACTGATCGCCGCGCGGGCCGAGCAGGTCGCGGTGCATGGTCGCGGCGACCAGGCCGGCGAGCAGGTAACAGACGCCGCCGACGAGCAGGGTCGCCGCCGAGCCCGGGTGGCCGCCCCCGGTCGCGAGGTGGACACCGAGCCCGGCGATGCCCCCGACGAAACCGACGATCGTGCCGCTGGTCGGGGCGACGGAGTTCGCCATCACGAGCTTGTCCCGCGCCACGACGTGCGGCAGCCCGGCGGAAAGCGCGGACAGGAAGAACCTGTTGACGCCGAGCACGGCCAGCGCGCACACGTAAAGCGGAATGCCAAGGTTGCCCGAGGCGACCAGGAACGCGGTGAACGCGACGAGCGCCGCCCTGATCAGCGCCGACCGGACCAGGATCTGCCGCCGCGACCAGCGGTCGATGAAGACCCCGGCGAACGGGCCGATCAGCGAGTACGGCAGGTACAGGACGGCGAACGCTTCGGCCGCGGCGGCCGGGTTCGGGAAGCTCTGCGCCGAAAAGAACGCGTACGCCGCGAACCCGGCGTTGAACACGCCGTCGCCGGTCTGCGAGATCAGCCGCGTCGCGAACAGCCGGCGGAAACCGCGCTCGGCGAGAATCGCCCGCAGGTCCGCGACGTAGGCCACCCGCTCAGCGTACGGCGCGCCGGAATCGCGTTACCGCGCGCGGCCGTGCCGCCCGCGCAAGCCGCTGCGGATCACCGGCGGCCGGCCGCGTCAACGGCTCACCTCGCCCCTGATGAACCGCTCCACCAGATCGCGCGCGTCCTCGTCGCCGTGCTGCTCCGGCGGCGACTTCATGAAGTAGGACGAGGCGGACAGGATGGGCCCGCCGATGCCGCGGTCCATGGCGATCTTGGCCGCGCGGACCGCGTCGATGATGACGCCCGCCGAGTTCGGCGAGTCCCAGACCTCCAGCTTGTACTCCAGGTTCAGCGGCACGTCGCCGAACGCCTTGCCCTCGAGCCTGACGTACGCCATCTTGCGGTCGTCGAGCCACGGCACGTGGTCCGAGGGGCCGATGTGCACCGCCGCCCGCTCCATCTCGTGCGGGATCTGCGAGGTGACCGCCTGCGTCTTGGAGATCTTCTTGGACTGGAGCCTGCTCCGCTCCAGCATGTTCATGAAGTCCATGTTCCCGCCGAAGTTGAGCTGGTAGGTACGCAGCAGCTCGACGCCGCGGTCTTCGAACAGCTTCGCCAGGACCCGGTGCGTGATCGTGGCGCCGACCTGGGACTTGATGTCGTCGCCGATGATCGGCACGCCCGCGTCGGTGAACTTGCGCGCCCACTGCGGGTCGGAGGCGATGAACACGGGAAGCGCGTTCACGAATGCCACCCCGGCGTCGAGCGCGCACTGCGCGTAGAAGCGGTCCGCCTGTTCCGAACC
Organism: Streptosporangiaceae bacterium; assembly: GCA_035260365.1. GTDB lineage: Bacteria > Actinomycetota > Actinomycetes > Streptosporangiales > Streptosporangiaceae > DATFVJ01. The sequence goes on along the minus strand of DATFVJ010000166.1, from coordinate 8,620 downwards.
CACCGGCAGGTAGGAGACGAGGACATCGGTTCCCGTTTCCCTGAGCACGGCCGTGACGTCGACCGGGTCCTCGTCGGACTCGGAGATGATCTCCCGGTAGTACTCACCGAGGCCGTCCATGGTGGGGCCACGCTGGACGATCACACCGGTCGGCGGTACGTCACAGATCTTGATGGTGTTGTTCTCGCTCGCCACGATCGCCTCGGACAAGTCATGCCCGACCTTTTTCGCGTCCACGTCGAAGGCGGCGGAGAACTGCACATCACGCACGTGGTAGGGCCCGAACCGCACGTGCATGAGGCCCGGTACCCGGCTACTCGCGTCGGCGTCCTTGTAATACTCGACGCCTTGCGCGAGCGAACTCGCGCAGTTGCCCACACCCACGATGGCTACGCGCACCGAACCCATCTGGATTGCTCCTTTTCTATCGATTGTGCCGGTCTGCCCGTCGTCTGAGCCGTGCGGCTCAGCGCGGCTCCGGCCCTTTGTTGCCTTCCGCCTGAATTCCTGCCGGGCGTGATCGGGGGCCGGCGTCCGATCCCCGCTCGGAAGCGATCAGTTCGTTGAGCCAGCGGACCTCGCGCTCGACCGACTCGAGCCCGTGCCTTTGCAACTCGAGCGTGTAGCTGTCCACCCGTTCCCTGGTCCTGGCCAACGCGGCACGGACGCCTTCGAGGCGCTCCTCGAGCCGGCTCCGCCTGCCTTCAAGGATCCGTAGCCGCACGTCCGCGCGGGTCTGGCCGAAAAACGCGAAATGCACGCCGAACCCGTCGTCTTCCCAGGCCGCGGGGCCGGCCTCGGTGAGCAGGTTCTGCAGCCGCTCCTTGCCCTCCGCGGTCAGCCGGTACACGATCTTCGATCGGCGGCCAGCACGGGAGCGCCCCGCGCCATCCCGCTGCTCGCCGGTCTCCTCGGCGATCATGCCGTGCGCGAGTAGTTCCTTGAGGCAGGGGTAAAGCGACCCGTACGAGAACGCACGGAACGCGCCGAGCAGGGCATTGAGCCTCTTACGCAGTTCGTAGCCGTGCATCGGCGTCTCGTGCAGCAGGCCGAGGACGGCGAGTTCGAGCACGCCGGACCTGTTGCCGCTCATGTCGTCGTCACCTCCGCCGATTCGGGCCGGGCCGGGTCCCGGTGGCTGCCAAACGTACCTTATCTGTCAGTTCGATGTATCGCAGCGATACATCGACAAGATATGTCGTGCCGCAACATCGCGCAAGTGGCCGTGACCGTGGCACGCGCCGCGGGTGGACCGCGCGCCCGAATGAGGCTCGGCCGGCGGCGCTGTTCCGTCGTACCCTGTCGGGCATGGGGTCACGGCGATCCGTCATCGACTACGCGCTCGCTCGCCGGGCGACGCTCGCGTCCGTGTTCGCAGGGAACACGACGGTAACCGACGTGTGTGACGCTCATCCCTACCTGCTCCGGGCGGCGAAGTTTCACGGCGAACCCACCGGCGTGGACTGCCCGATCTGCCGCAAGACAAAGCTCACGCACGTGACGTACGTCTACGGCGACGAACTCGGGCAATACGAGGGCCGGGTGAAGCAGGCACCAGAACTCGCGGAGATGGCGCTCGAATACGGGGAGTTCCGGGTATACGTCGTCGAGGTCTGCCAGAGTTGTGCCTGGAACCACCTGGCGTCGTCCTACGTTCTCGGCACGGGCGAGCCGCGCCCACGGCGTGGCAGGCGTGCACGCTCAGGCGGGTGACGTGGTCGCCCGGGTGTATCGATATCAGGTGCGCAGATAGAGGTTCGCAGTCAGGCCGGGCCGCGCAGCGGCCCGGCACACTGGGCTACGTTGTAGCCTCGGTGACTCCGGCAGGCCCTGCTCGCTCGCCCGCCACCGCAGCCAGCTACCCAGCGAGGACGCGTGAGTACGAGAGACTTCACCGGGCCGCAACGGCCCGAGCCCCCGCGGGGGCCCCAGCCCCCACCCGGGCGCGAGCCCTATCAGCGCGAGCGCTACGACCGTGACCGCTTCCGCCGCGGCATAGCCGATTCCGCGGGCGGCTCGGACGACCCCTACGGAATCTACCGGCCCGAGAGCGACGGCGCCCGCGGCGCCACCACGGTGCGGCCCGGCGCGCCGGCCCGCCACGGCGCACCGGTCCGCCCCGGCGGGCCGCGCAGGTCCCTGCCGCCCGGCCGCGGCGGAAGCGGCGGTGGTTTCTTGCTGCGGGGCCCGTGGAAGCGGATCGCGGCGATCATCGGCATTGCCTTCGGGCTCGTCATCGCCCTCATCGCCATCCTGATCGGTATCGCTTACGCGAAAACCCCGATCCCAAGCGCGGTGGACCAGGCGGCACAACAGCAGGACTCCGTCGTGTACTTCAGCGACGGCAAGACCGTGGCCGACACGTTCGGCAACACAGACAGGCAGCTGCTGACCGCCAGCCAGATACCCGCGGTGCTGAGTAACGCCGTGCTCGCCGCCGAGGACAGGCACTTCTACACCGAGGGCGGGGTGTCCCCGACCGGCATCCTCCGCGCGATGTACACCGACCTCAGGGGTGGCTCGATCCAGGGCGGCTCGACCATCACACAGCAGTTCGTCAGGAATTACTACGAGAACATCGGCACCGCGCAGACAATGTCGAGGAAGATCAAGGAGATCTTCGTCGCGATGAAGCTCGCCAGGCAGAAGTCCAAGTCCTGGATCCTCACGCAGTATCTGAACACGATCTACCTGGGTAACGGCACCTACGGCGTGGGCGCTGCCTCGCAGATGTACTTCGGCGTCCCCGCGTCGCGGCTGTCGGTGGCGCAGGCCGCCGCGCTCGCCGCGATCATCCAGTCGCCCGGTTATTACCCGACGTCCCAGCCCGGTGCGCGCCAGGCGCTGTTCCAGCGCTGGCAATACGTGCTGAATGGCATGGTCACGATGGGGACCCTGTCACCGCAGCAGGCGGCCGCGCAGAAATTCCCTGCGCTCGGCAACCATCAGCAACTCGGTATCGGGCCGGCCGCCTACGACGGCTACATCAGGGACGCCGTCTACAGCGAGCTGCGCAACACCTACCACTACACCGACAGCCTGATCAACAACGGCGGCCTGCGGATCGTCACGACGTTCGACAAGCACAAGATGGACGCTCTGTACCGTTCCGTGCGCGAGAACGAAGTGCTCATGAAGCAGGGCGGTAAGGCACTGCCGTGGTACGCGCACGTGGGCGCGGTGCTCGAGCAGCCGAGCACCGGCGCGATCATCGCCATGTACAGCGGCCCCGGCTACAACGCGCCCCACTGTGCCCAGATCAAATGCCAGTACGACATGGCCCTGACCAACCGCGAGCAGGTAGGGTCGTCGTTCAAGCCGTACGTGCTCGCCGAGGCGCGAGCACGGGGCATGAGCGTCCAGAGCAGCGTGCTCGACGGGTATTCCCCGATCTGCGTGCCGCCCGACACCAGCCCGATGGCGTATGCGGTCAGGGCGTCGTCGCCCACCGCGCCGTGCCCGTCGTCAGCGGGCCCGATGTCGTTCAACGTGTCGAACGACCAGGGCGACGGCAGCCTCGGGCCGGTCAGCGTGCAGGTCGCGACCGCCGCTTCGCTCAACACCGCCTACACCGACCTGCTCCACCGCGTGGGCACCCAGAACGTCATCAACCTGGCCGGGAAGTTCGGAGTGAACACCGGAAATTACCCGAACGGCTCCGGGCTCGAGTCCATGCGGGACCAGGTTGGCATCGCGCTTGGCCAGGCCTCCCTCACGGTGGAGGAGCAAGCGACGATGTTCAACACGCTCGCGAACGGCGGCGAGTACATCACGCCGCACGTCATCAAGCGGATCACCCAGGGCAGCATGACCACGGCGGCCACGGTCAGCCGCGTCGAGGTTCTCACCCCCGATATTGCGGCGGACGTCAACTGGGCCCTTTCCTTCGACGTCAAGTCCGGCGGGACCGGGACCAACGCGGCCATGGCCGACGGCCGTGAGATCATCGGCAAGACCGGGACCACGAACGCCGCGCAGTCGGCGTTCTTCATCGGCGCGATCCCGCAGTACACGCTCTCGGTCGGGATCTTCTCGAACAAACAGGACGGCAACATCAACCATGAGTCGCTCAACCTGCTCGGCGGACTCGCGGGCGGCGGGTACGGCGGCGACTGGCCATCCATGATCTGGCGAACGTTCGCCGAGCAGGAGTTCGCGCCGCTGCCGATGGAGAACTTCCCGACGCCGGCCTTCGGCGGTGCCAAGTGGAACCTGCTCGGCCCGCTCATGACGCCGCCGAAACGACCGCATCCCCGCCAGTCGCAACCCGGATGTATTCCCGGCACCCCCTTCTGCGGCAACGGCGGCGGCAAACATGGCCACAAGAGCCAGTTCCCCTGCCCGCCCGGGATGATCATTCCTGGCTGCCCGTCACCGACGCCGAACCCACCCTCGCCCGGGCCCACCCCGACGATTCCCGCGTCGGGGCCGCCGGTCCCGGCGCCGACCGCCGGTGCCAACGCGGCTAACCAGGCCGGCCCGGCGGCCGCGCCGCGGCGTGGAAGCGGCTAGGCCATGTCCCCGGGATCCTGGCGGATGTTCAGGAGGGCCGCGGGCCAGGTCCCGCCGGGAGGCCGGGCGGAATGACTGAACGCGGGCCACGGGCACCGGGCGCCGACGAAGAGCCCGAGCCGGAGCCCGGCAGCGACGGGGAGGGCGAGGCGTGGCCTGGACGTGCGGGCACGCCGCGAGGCGATCCGCCATCAGGTCCGGCGAACGTGCCTGGCCCGCACCAGGCCGGTGTAGCCGGCGGCCCGGCCGGCGTCTTCGGTTCCGCGCCGGTGCTCGCCGCGGCCGCGCTGGCCGGCACGCTGTTCGCGTTCCTCGAGAAGCTGCCGTGCCGCAACGGGGCGTGGAACGTCGCTGGCAAGCAGTTCCAGCTCGCCTGCTACACCGACATCTACCCGCTGTACTTCACCGAGCAACTGGCCAACGGGAAGGTACCCTACGTCGGCCACCCGGTCGAGTACCCGGTCCTGATCGGCGCGGTCATGCAGGCGGCCGCGTGGCTGGTGCATCCCATCGCCGACCCGTTCGCCCGCGGCCAGCGGTTCTTCGACGTCACCGTGGCCGGGCTCGCCGTGTGTGCCATCGTCGGCGTACTGGCCACGGCCTACGCGGCCGGGCCGGGCCGCAGGCGTGACGCCCTGCTCGTCGCGCTGAGCCCGGCGCTGATCCTGTCCGCGTTCATCAACTGGGACCTCGTCGCGATGGCGCTCGTCGCGGCGGGCATCGCGGCGTGGGCGGCACGGCGGCAGGTGCTCGCCGGAGCGCTGCTCGGCCTGGCCGTCGCGACCAAGTTCTATCCCCTGGTGTTCTTCGGCCCGCTGCTGCTGCTGTGCCTGCGCGCGGGACGGATGCGGGCGTTCTGGGTCACGACGGGGTCGGCCACCATCGCCTGGCTCGCGGTCAACGTCCCCGTGCTGCTCGCCGCGCCGGCCGGCTGGCGTACCTTCTACAGCTTCAGCAGGACACGGCCCGCCGACTGGGGCGCGATCTGGTACTTCTTCGAGATACGGCGCGTGCCCCTGCTCGGCACCGCGAACCTCGGCACCCTCAACCTGCTCAGCGCGGGCGCGTTCGCGATCTGCTGCGTGGCGATCGTCGTGCTCGCGCTGGGCGCACCGCGCCGCCCGCGGCTGCCGCAGCTGTGCTTCCTCACGCTCGCCGCGTTTCTGCTCACCAACAAGGTGTGGTCGCCGCAGTACGTGATCTGGCTGGTACCGCTCGCGGTGCTCGCCCGGCCCCGGTTCGGGATGTACGCGGTGTGGCAGCTCACCGAGATCGGCTACTTCGTCGCGATCTGGTGGTACCTGTTCACCATTCCAGGCATGTCCGGCGGTGTGACCGGCTTCCACGGGCTCAGCCAGGGCTGGTACTTCGCCGCCCTGCTGGCCCGTTTCGCCGCCACGGCGCTGCTGGCCGGGTTTGTCGTCAGGGACATCCTGCATCCCGAAGGCGACGTGGTGCGCGCCGGCGGGGAAGACGACCCCGCGGGCGGTGTCCTCGCCGGCGCCCCCGACGCATTTGTGCTGCGCCGTGCGCGCCGGCGCGCCCTCCTGGCGCAGCACGCGCAAACCGGCTGACCGGAGAGAGCGACGCGCCACGCGGCAGCCGTTAGGCGGTGTCTGCCCGGGGGGCGACCCCCCGGAACCCCCCGGCGCGTCGCAAGCGACGCGCCACGCGGCAGCCGTTAAGGATCAGCCGTGTTACCCGCGGGCGAGATGGTCACGCAGCCAGGCGATGTCGGCCGCCTGACCGCCGTCGTCGTCCGGCGTCTCGCAGACGACGGGCGCACCCGCGGCCCGCACCACGTCGGCGAGGAGCTTCGGGTCGATGGTGCCCCGCTCGAGATTGTCGTGCCTGTCGCGCCCCGACCCGAACTCGTCCTTGCTGTTGTTGCAGTGCACCAGGTCGATGCGGCCGGTGATCGCCATGACGCGGTCCACGATTGCCTGCAGTTCCTCCCCGGCGGCGTACGCATGACAGGTGTCCAGGCAGAACCCGGCCTTCCCGCCCGCCCCGGCCGCGTCGATCGCATCCCAGAGCCGCGCCACCGCGTCGAGCGTTCTGGCCATCGCGTTGTCGCCGCCGGCGGTGTTCTCGATCAGCAGCGGGAGCGGGAACTCGGTCCGCTCGAAGACCTTGCGCCAGTTGGCGAAGCCCTCGGCCGGGTCGGCCGACGACGGCACGTAGCCGCCGTGCACGATCAGGCCCTTCGCGCCGATCGACGCGGCCGCCGCCGCGTGCTGCGAGAGCAGTTTCCGGGTCGGAATCCGGATCTTGTTGTTGGTGGTGGCCACGTTGACCAGGTACGGCGCGTGCACGTAGACGTCAAGCCCGGCCGCCTGGGCGGCGCGCCGGAATTCCTCCGGGTCGCCGGGCAGCACCGGCGCCTTGTACCCCTGCGGGTCACCGAGGAAGAACTGCACGACCTCCGCGCCGCGCGCGGTCGCCGCGGCGAGCGGACCGGCCCGGGCGACGTGAGCTCCGATGCGCACCATGCCGTCGAGCTTAGCCGCGGCCGGATCTGCTCAGATCGCGAAACCGCCGTGCGCGATGCCGAGTCCCGCGCCGACGAACCCGCCGGTGATCCCCACCACGATGAGCATCCGCTCGCCGCGGGTCGCGGAGACGAACTGTGCGTAGAGGCCGAGGGCGAAGCAGACCATGCCGAGTACCGTGGCGGCCAGGTGTGTCGCTGCGATCAGGCCGAGAGCGAAGGACACGACCCCGCCGGCACAGACGAAAACCGTCACCAGGTTCAGCAGCGGATGGCGCTCGCCGTCGGTGTTGAGCTTGAGCAGCGGTGGCGGTTGCGTGGCCGGCCGGGTCTGGGTGTCGTCGGGCACGGGAGCACCTCCATGGTTCTCGGCGACCTCCACGACAGTGTTCCCGCGTGGGTGCCCCCGGAATCGCCCCGGTTGGACAGCGCACCAGCCGGCGCCGCGGCGCACCGGGCGGATGCGGCGGAACCGCCGCGGGCGGCCACGGTGTTTCGTGGTCCAGCCATGGGCGCGCGCTTGGTAAGCTGACTCGACCGCGCCCGGCCGATCCCGGCGCAGGCGCGGATTCCTCCTGTCACGGAGAGACCGTGACCGCCAGTCCAGGGGAGGTGTGAGCCCGTGCGCCAGTACGAATTGATGATCATCCTCGAACCAGGGCTCGAGGAGCGGACGGTCCAGCCATCGCTCGACCAGTTCCTCAAGGTCGTGAAGACCGGGGGCGGAACCGTGCAGAAGGTCGATGTCTGGGGACGGCGCCGCCTCGCCTACGAGATCGACAAGAAGTCCGAGGGCATCTACGCGGTGATCGACCTGACCGCGGAGCCGGATACCGTGCGGGAACTCGACCGCCAGCTGAACCTCAACGAGGGCGTGCTGCGTACCAAGGTCGTTCGGCCCGAGCGGCACTGACCCAGGACACACCCGGAGACCCTCCCGGCGTACGCGCCGGGCGCGGATCCGGCCCACCAGACCCGCTAGCAAACCATCCGAAACCGACCGGGAGCAGGCCCGATGGCAGGCGACACCCAGATCACGATCGTCGGCAATCTCACCAGTGATCCGGAACTCCGCTATACCCCGAGCGGCCAGGCGGTGGCGCGCTTCAGCGTCGCCTCCACGCCGCGGTTCCGTGACAACGCCTCTGGTGAGTGGAAGGACGGCGACCCCCTTTTCCTGTCCTGCGACGTCTGGCGGCAGGCCGCGGAGAACGTCGCGGAGACGCTGCAGCGTGGTATGCGCGTCATCGTGCAGGGCCGGCTGCGGCAGCGCTCCTACGAGACCCGTGAGGGCGAGAAGCGGACCGTCTACGAGGTAACCGTCGACGAGGTCGGCCCCTCGCTGCGCTACGCGTCGGCCAAGGTGACGAAGACCGCGCGCTCGGGCGGCGGCTTCGGCGGCGGGCAGGGCGGCCAGGGCGCTCCTGCCGGCGGCGGCCGCGGGCCCGGCGGCGGCGGCGCCTCGGACGACCCGTGGGCGACGAGCGGGCCCGCCGCGGACGGCGGCGACAGCTTCTCTGACGAGCCGCCGTTCTGAGCCGCCGTTCTGGGGCCGCCGTTCTGGGGCCGCCGTTCTGGGGCCGGCCCAGCGGCCGCCGCGCGGCGGCGGGCCGGCGG